>JAILBX010000149.1 GCA_024680675.1 Lachnospiraceae bacterium
AAGTCTCTTTTCCATTCCCTTTCTTTTAAGCAAAAGATAGAGCTCCTTTGAAAAGGTTTTTACCTTAGCCTTACTTGTCCTCCTTAACTCTCCTATAGCCGTTCCCTCTTCAAAAAGACCGAAATCCTTTGATATCCTTTCCCTGACAAGATCCATTCTCAAAAGAAGCTCTGCACTGTAGGATGACTTCTTCCTTGTAAATTTATCAAAATAGCTTCTTCTTCCTTTAATTCCGTAGGCCACAAGATAGTTATCAAAGAGATCCACCTCGCAAGGCTCTATTCCGGTCATTTGGGATCTTAAATACCTTATCATTGAATCATAGGAATAATTATTTATCATAACCTCAAAGAAGGCTCTTATATATTCCGTGCAGGGATTCAAGAGAATGGGTATGGTCTTATCAATAAAGTAGGGAATATCAAATTTTTGGAGTTTTCTGGCTAAAATTTTCGAATATCCATCAATATCACCTGTTACAATAGCGATTTCATGGTATTTGTAGCCTTTTTTCCTAACCAGCTCCTCCAACCTTTTACAAACCTCAGTTATTTCGTCCTGCATAGTTTGGCAGGAAAAAATACCAATATCTTTTTTTATCCATTTTTCGGATTCATTATCGTTTTTTTCGTAAAAAGCACCCTCTTTAAGCTCTTTTTCTTCTGATATTTTTGACTCTTCGGATTTTTTCAGCTTTTTCGCATCAGCCCGGAAGAGATTATTTTCCAGGTGGATCAGATTCTTATTTATCCGGTTATTGACTCTTTTGGTGCAATCGCAATTATCCCCTGAAATATCAGCTTTTTCCCGGTCAATTTCCATATTGCTTTTAGTCATCCTATATCTTATGGGAAAGTCCGAGTCAATGACCTCATCAGGATAAATCTTTATATTTGACTCATTTGCCAGCCTTTTCAGCTTCATGATAGTCATTTTACTCATATAAAATAACTCATGTTCTGAATTTGCTTTTACCTCTTTGGAATCCTTCAGAAATTCCCTCTTCACATCTATCAGGACAGTATCATATACATCTATACAATTCTCTAATAACGCCTGTATAAATTTATATTGTACCGGAGTAAAACCTGTATAACCATCAAAGGCAATGCTGCTGTTTTTCAGCCTCCCCGATAAGGCAACCATGCTGCCGGCCTTATCTAAGAGCTCCTCACCTGTCACATACCTGTCTTTTATATAAGACAAAAAAGCCTCGTATAAGACCTTGATCTCCTGAAGCTTCCCCTTAAGCAGGCTTTGCTTTTGACTGTAGTCTATCAGACCTGAAAGCTGTTCAAATCCGATATTATACTGCATCATTTCGGAAATAACCGATTTAACCTCGCTTATGTACCCTATTTTCTTTATATTTTTTCCCATTATAGGAAGCATATCCTCATATGCGGCTGCTACGTGCCGCAATATGAGGTTCTTTCCCATATCATCTATCATGGTTCCTTTGACATTGTTAAAACCCACTTCCTCAAATATCCTGATGGCCAGGCGCTTAAAGCTCAGTATATCTATATTAAGTATCCCATGCTTTGGATGAAGTCTTACAATGTCCTTCTGAGTCTGCAGTGTGAACTGCTCCGGAACCACGATTATATAATTTCTGTCCGGATTTTTTATTGATTCATCTATGATGTGCTGAAATAATCTGTGTGATTTGCCGCTTCCGGCATTACCTAAGATAAGCTTTAATCCCATTTTTCTCCTTATAAAAAATCATACAGAGAAGAGCATCTCCCCATAACTGGGCAGAGGCCAAACCTCCTTATCACAATTGCTCTCCATCTGATCCACATACTTACGCAGGTCATTCATGGTAGCTATAACCTTATCCTTATAGTATTTTGCAATGGCCAGCTTGTCGCCTTCATCCAGCTTCCCTATGTCAATAAGCTCCCTTTCAAGCTTATTGACCTCATAATAGGCCTTATCTTCAAGATTACTTAAGAGTCTTATAAGATCTATCTCCATATTGCAGGAAAGCTCAGATGACATATTTTTTCCAAGATCTATGCTTCTTTTATCCAAAACAGTTCTTGAAAGCTGTCCGATATACTTGTTTACTGCCGGAAGTATTTCCTTCTTACACATATCAATGGCAGTCAGGGCCTCTATGTTAATGATCTTGGAATAAGCCTCAAGCTCTATTTCATAGCGGCTTCTTATCTCCACCTCATTGAATATCTTATGCTCTGTAAAAAGCTTAATGTTCTTCTCCTCTAAATACATGGGAATGGCATCAACAGTTGTCTTAAGGTTCAAAAGCCCTCTCTTCTCAGCTTCCTCCTCCCATTCCTTAGAATATCCGTCTCCGTTAAATATTATCCTCCTATGCTCCTTTATGGTAGTCTTTATAAGCTTATCAAGAGCCTGATTGAAATTCTTTGCTTCCTCAAGCTCATCCGCAAACTGCTTTAATGACTCTGCCACAATAGTATTAAGGATAGTGTTGGCTCCCGCAACGGACATGGAAGAGCCGCAGCTTCTGAACTCAAACTTATTTCCGGTAAAGGCAAAGGGGGAGGTACGGTTTCTGTCTGTAGTATCCTTTGGAAGCTTTGGCAGGACGCTTACCCCTATATCCATCTTTACGCTTGAGGGATTGTCAAAATCAGTCCCCTTTTCTATGGAATCAAGGACCAGCTCAAGATCATCCCCCACAAAGATAGACATTATGGCGGGAGGGGCCTCGGCTGCTCCAAGCCTGTGGTCATTTCCTGCGGAGGCTATGGATAGTCTCAAAAGATCCTGATAGTCGTCAACCGCCTTGATTATAGCTGTCAGAAAAAGTAAAAACTGGGCATTTTCCCTGGGAGATGAACCCGGCTCCAAAAGATTTACTCCATTATCCGTTACCATAGACCAGTTATTATGCTTTCCCGAACCATTTACACCCTCGAAGGGCTTTTCATGGAGCAGACATATGAATTTATGCCTTTTTGCCACATTCTTCATAACCTCCATGGTGATCTGGTTATGATCTATGGCAATATTTCCCGTATCAAAAATAGGTGCCATCTCATGCTGAGCCGGAGCAGCCTCATTGTGCTCGGTCTTAGCCAGTATGCCAAGCTTCCAGAGCTCCTCATTAAGCTCCTTCATAAAGGCCTGAACCCTTGGCTTTATAGCTCCGAAATAGTGGTCATCAAGCTCCTGCCCCTTGGGAGGTCTTGCCCCAAAAAGGGTTCTGTCACAGTAAATAAGATCCTTTCTTTTTTCATATAAGGATCTGTCTATAAGAAAATACTCCTGCTCAGGACCTACTGTTGTATTTACTCTCTTTACGCTGTCGTTACCAAAGAGCTTAAGTATCCTTAGGGCCTGCTCATTAAGGGTTTCCATGGATCTTAGCATTGGAGTCTTTTTATCAAGGCTCTCTCCTCCATAGGAACAAAAGGCCGTAGGTATACAGAGGGTTCCGTCCTTTACAAAGGCGTAGCTGGTGGGATCCCAGGCTGTATACCCCCTTGCTTCAAAGGTGGCTCTTATTCCACCCGAAGGAAAGGAGGAAGCATCCGGCTCTCCCTTTATAAGCTCCTTACCGGAAAACTCCATTATTACTCTTCCGTCATTTTGGGGAGAAATAAAGCTGTCATGCTTTTCAGCAGTTATCCCTGTCATTGGCTGGAACCAGTGGGTATAATGGGTTGCTCCCTTTTCTATTGCCCAGTCCTTCATGGCAATGGCAACAACGTTTGCCACATTTATATCCAGTTTATTTCCCGTCTCTATGGTTTTCTTAAGAGATCTGTATATATCCTTCGGAAGCTTGTCCCGCATTATAGCATCATTAAAAACCATACTTCCGAATATCTCAGGCACATTGCTTTTCATCTTATTCCTCCATCTGTATGTCTTTTGATCTTTCTCTGTTTAAATATCATTAAATAAGCTACTCCTGCTCTTATAGCACCCTATCCTTAAGGACAGGGCAAAAAAGCATCACAGCTCTCCTCTGCATACGGTTGTGGCAGAGCCGGTCATAAATACTCTGTTCTTACCTCTATCCCATTCTATCACAAGGTCCCCTCCCAAAAGATGGACAGTAACCATATTATCTGTAAATCCGTTCAGGATAGAAGCGACAGCCACCGCGCAGGCTCCTGTTCCACAGGCAAAGGTTTCCCCTGTTCCCCTTTCCCAGACTCTCATTTGAATATTCTTCCTGTCAAGAACCTTTACAAACTCTGCATTAACTCTTCTTGGAAAGGCAGCATGATTTTCAACCAAAGGTCCCTTTATCTGAAGGGGATAATTATCAACATCCTCTACAAAAAAAACAGCATGGGGATTTCCCATGGACACACAGGTCATTTTCAAGGACTCACCATCAATCCTCAGTCCTAGATTAAGGCATATGTCGGGTGTGTTATTTTTATCTGTTAAAATTAAATCTGTCTTTGATAAATCAACGGGAATATCGGCCGGTTTGAGTATTGCTTCTCCCATATCTACCCTGATTTTATCGATTACAAAACCATCCGTTCTCTTTCCGTACAGCAGTCCTGTATAGGGGTTTTTCTCTTCCTTTATTTTATTCATTGACAGATGCTTTATCCTGCCTGCGGATATAACCGATATCTCAGTCTTGTCTGTAAGACCATTATCAAAGAGATATTTCCCCACACATCTTATACCGTTTCCGCACATTTCAGACCTGCTGCCGTCTGCATTGTACATTTCCATTTCACAATCCGCTTCCTTAGAGGGGTTTATAAAAATAGCCCCGTCCCCTCCGATCCCGAAGTGTCTGTCACTTACATATTTTACAAATTCCTCTTTATTATCTATATTCTCTTTAAAGGTATCAAAATAAACATAATCATTTCCAATTCCATGCATCTTTACAAATTTCATAATATTTTCTTCTCCTGTCTATTCATCTCCGTAATCATACACCTTAGAAGCGTATCTGCAATGCCACAGAGCCTTTATACCCTCTATAGGCGTCCTTAAAAGGTCTATATGCTTACCCTCTTCATAGGATCTGGCTTTATAGCTTATTGGTATTTCCACCGGATGATAGCCCTTCCTTATAAAGCGGATAACTAGCTCCCAGTCAAGTCCGAAATTTCCTCCCACAAAATTGATGCCATACATACAATCCCTGTGAAAGATCTTATACATAGTAAAAGGATCGGTAAGCTTACAGCCGCAGGCAGTATTTAAAAGCCAGGTAAGGCTGGTCTGTCCAAGGTTTAAGTAATCTGCGATCCAGGCCTTCTTACCCTTAAACTTTCTCATATGCCAATCATCCTTATTATACCTGCTCCCCAGGACAAAAAGTGTTTCCAGATCAATTATGGGTTTTAGCAGCTTATCGTAATCCTCAACATCATATTCAAGATCTCCGTCCTGAATGGCTATATAATTTCCGCTTGCCTCCTTAATGCCCATAAGCACTGCATTACCCTTCCCCCTTGGACCGTCTTCAAGTATAAGCTTTACATTGGGAAGGTCTTCAAAGGCCTTTGCAATATCTCTTGTCTTATCAGCGGAGTTGCTTTCAACTATAACGATCTCCACAGGCATTGTCCATTTATGATCAACCAGCTTTCTCAGTAAAAGCTCCGCAGTTGCTTCCTCATTAAAGAGAGGTACTATAATCGATAAAAGCTGTGTATACTTTTTCCCTTTTTTACAATGAACAAGGTAGCTTCCCTTCTCAAGCTCCGGGATCTCCCCCTTTGTATTTCTGCTTTCCACTATATTTATAAAGCCGCATTTGATCAGAAGAATTCCCTCCCGCTCATAATGTATATGTCTTCCGGATCTTACAATGTAAAGATCCCCTCCTTCAACCAGTTCCTCATATACCCGGTTAAGTCTCTCTTCTGTTAGAGCCTCTGAGGCTCTGATCAAATATCTGTCTTTCATAATCATATCTCTTTCATAAACAATACACCTAAGGATACAAAAGCTCCTGTCAGAGTACTGATAAAATTTCCGCTTTATCCTATCTGCCGCTTTCCTTCCTGCTGTCCAAAAGCTCCGAAAGAGGGGTCTTTATAAGACAAAGCAGGGCAAATACACTTACTGTCAGATTTTTATGAGTCATAAAGGAATGAACCATAGCATGTTCCTTTGTAACAAGCATCCAGCCAAAGGGTATGAGCATAATAATGACATAAGAAAGAAGCACTGAAAGCTTAGGCTTAAAAGCCGCTTTTTTCTTATGCCTATTATACATTAGAAGCACAAATATACACAACAAATATAAAACAAGGAGCAATATATATATACTGTTCTTATACATAAAAAAATTATTCCCAAGGGTATCAAAATAAGATATAAGCTCCTCTTCATTTCCTACGGAACGTTTTTTAACCTGTAAAAAGGTATCAAGAAGGCTTTCCATACCATAAAAAGGAATTGAAATAAGCCATTTTCCCGCCCACATTCCAATATATCCAAAGGCCCAGGAGGCAGAAAAGCATAGTACCTTAATATATGGTTTTTCAAAAAAGCTTTCCTTATCTCTTTCATAAAAGGAATAGAGTATCACATATCCTGTAAGGGGTATTCCCAAAGTGAAAACAGGATAGGTGAGAAGATCCATATAGCTTGTGAGCATTCCCAAAAGAGCAAAAAGCTCTAAAAAAAGCCCTTTATCCCTTATTTTTTCATAAAAGGCCGTTAATAGCAAAAGGCCTGTAAAGCCGATATAGAATACAGAAGAATATTGAAGGCAAAGACCCAGGGTATAAGGGGTCAGGAAAAGATAAGTAATAAGTAAAGCCCCCATTTCCATATACAGCTTTCTTTTTGAGAACAGGACTATTATCAGGCAGAGCAGTCCTGTCTGAAGAAGGGCATTTATCACCCGGATATCGGAATAGTTAAAAAAGAGCAGTAAGGGTTTTAAAAAAACAAGAAATCCATGCCAGTATCTGGTATAGTCAGCTTCATAATCCGGAGTTTCCTCATAAAAATAAGCTCGAAAGGCCTGCTCCGGGCTTTTATCCTTATAACCGTACTGATGACAGGCTACCGCCTTTCTGAAGGGACTTTCCTCATTATCAAATAAGGCTGTGTTAAACATGGAACCGTCAGTATAGACATCCACACTACTGTTTGGATACCCTGTTATCCTCTCTCCCAACTCCTCATTTTCAAATACAGATACGGAATTTGCGCAAGCCAAGATCAGGCTTTTTTGAGGAATGGCATAAACCAGAACTAAGAGCAGATAACCTGCAAGAACAGAGATCAACACAAGTAAAATGAGATTTTTGATTTTAGTTAACATAATATCATCTTTCGCCGGAATCACTTCCATCTTTATTTATCTTTATCCAACCAATCATCAGCCTCCTGAAGCTTAACAACCACAACATCATCCACTATCCTTATGGAATCCTCCTTAGGATAGCAGCCCATGTTTAATACCTCCTTGTTATGAGCAAATCTTTCCTGATCCTCATCACTCCATAAGAATTCCGGTGTGAAGCCCAGATACTTTGTAAAGATATTATTTGCAGAGTAAACACTTACATTGGAAGGAGCTTTTCCATAGAGATTAAAGGTATCCTCCATAAGCCCCCCCGCCTCGTTGGTGGTATCACTGATAACAGAGCCAAGGATTATAACCGGCATTTCATCATCATATCCATCTAAGCTCTTTATCTGAGTCATCATGCTTGTATAATAGGCTATATCATGATAATTGGTATATTGAAGCACCTGATAGTTACCATTAGCATACCATATATATACCAAAATTATAAGACCCCCACAAGCAGTTGTTATCCATCCTGAGAGATCCCTTATCCATTCCCTGTCAAGAAAGCTGCCTTTAAGCTCTGTTTCCTCAACCATGGCTATGGGAAGAATAAAGGCAAAAACAACCGAATTGAGCATGGCTGTCTGCACATAGGTTTCAGGCGGTACCATCAAAAATATCAGAAAGAGAGCAATGGGATAAATAAATATAAGGGGCAGATATACTAAGAGGATTTTCTTTGGCCCTTTTTTTGTAACATTTCCCAAAACACATATCCCTCCCGTCAAAAAGAGGAGGGCTGCGCACAGCTTAATAAGAGAAGTAGGATTTATATTGTATACATTCTCACAGGTAAGATGAATAAGGTGCAGGTAGGATCTTACTCCCCTTTGTATGATATATACAGGATCTATTTTTCCCATGGAAGCCATTCCCTGATAATCCGGAAGCACCACATTAAATATCTTTATGGAAAGCTTGTTGATAAGAAGATAGGACAGTAGAGAAATCACCAGATATAAGAGATATAAAAATGCTCTTTTTATGACAAATATGATATCCCTGTCTCCTGCCCTGCCATTTATCATCTCCTGACACATTATGATCAGGACCCCCAAAACCATACATGCTCCCACTGAAAAATATGACTGGTATATTCCTGTGGATAAAGAGAGTAAAAGCACAGCAAAGACTAATCGCAGAGGGCTTATCTTTTCGGAAATAAGCGCAGCGGACATGCAGGCAAGCATAAGAGCAAAGGAATAGTAAAGGGAAGTGTACATGAAAAAGAAGTTTACTGTTACCGAAGGAAAAACCGCAAGTAATCCCCCTGTTATGGCTGAAGCCAGGCAGCCCTTGAGCTTAAAGGCTTTCACCACCATACAGGCTGACAGAGCGATAAATAAAAGGGAAAGCATACCGTTTACAAGGGGCAGTGAATAATTTCCAAAGAAATG
>JAILBX010000181.1 GCA_024680675.1 Lachnospiraceae bacterium
GCCCAGTCATACTGGGACATGTAAACACCATGATACAGATTAAGTGCACCCGGCTTTCCATCCAGATAGTCAAAGTAGTCACACCGTACCTTTTTTCTGTCGATCCCCAGCACTCCCCAGCCCTTGATCAGAATATCTTCCTTGCCTGTTTCCGATAATGTCTTTACGAGGTCCTTCTTTGCGACACGTATATAAGAGTCGGAACTGTTCCTAAATATAACATTACAGATTTCCGTGACAGGGCAGAGAACGCCGGCCTTATTTACCAGATAAGCCAAGAGTTCTTTCGAACGTTTTGTAAATGATACGACAGGCTCTCCGTCATAATATACTTCAAAATCACCAAAGCACCGGATAAACAATCCTTTCCCCATGTTTTCTTTAAGGGCAGTATGTCGAAGCTGAGATAATGCGTGCTCAATTTTTTCTACCGTAACAGGCTTCATAAGATAGTCGCTGGCTCCCAGTTCAAAGGCTTTTGGGGCGTACTCGCTATATCCGGTGGTAAAAACTATGTCACACTCAGGATATGCAGTTTTAACGCACCTTGCCAAATCAACGCCTGTCACAGTTCCTATCGCTATATCCAGGAAAGCAATACTTACCATCCCTGATGGTAAGGCTTCAATCGCATCATCGGCATTATCAAAAGCCACTATCTCAGCTTCCGGCAGAGCCTCATGAACACGTCTGGTCATTTGCCTTAACAGGATGGATTCATCTTCTACAACAAGTATTCTCATTTTCCGTGCCTTTCATTTTGGGAATCTTTATAGTTACCTTTGTTCCTTTGCCCGGAGTGCTCTCGATAGTAAGACTTCCACCCACCATTTCCCGAATCCGGTATCGGGTATTTTCTATTCCTAAGTGCTTTCTCCCGTCATCCTCATACACTGTAATATCAAATCCTGTTCCGTCGTCTACTACCGATACAATATAGTGCTCACCCGTTTCAAATGAACTGATCCTCACAGTCCCTCCATCCTTCTTCTTACAGACACCATGTTTTATTGCATTTTCAACAATAGGCTGTACTGAAAGTGCCGGTACAAGAAAAGAAGTGCAGCTTATATCGAATTCAATGTTCAGTTTGTTTGAAAAACGAAGCTTTTCAAGCCATATATAAGTTTTTATGTGATTCAATTCTTCCGAAAAAGAAACAGGCTCACTTTTATCTGCAAAATCAATATTCTCACGAAGATACTCCGAGAATTCACCTATGGCTCTGGCGGCAAGCCCCGGATCTTCCTCACACAAGGCTTCGATGACCGCCAAAGAATTATAAAGGAAATGGGGCTGCATCTGCGAGATCATGGCTGAAACCTGAAGTTTAACCTGTTCCTTTTCATATCTTAGATTATCCTTCTCAAGTTCATCATTTGCGTCAAAAAAGATAAGGCAGATCGGCATCATAAACACAACTGTCACCAGCCCCCACATTAGGACATACCTGTTTAAAATGTCCAGGTTCAGGGACAACATGGAAAAGAGTACGGGGAAAAAGATACAGCATATAAAGGAAAGCTTCCGGGTTCTGCTCAATTTTGAAAACAGGGTAGCAACCGACAATGCTATCAGACAAAATAAGTCCAGAAAGATGCTGATACGATCCTCAATGTCTCCAGAATATATTCCCTCATCGGTGACAAGAAACAGAACAGGTCTGAATATGTTGACGATGATGGCGATGAAATAAATGATAACCCCAATAGAGATCAGCACGGTAACCATGCGTGTGATGACTGTTTCCTCAATAAATCTCTTCTGATAAAGCCATAAGGTCAGAAAAAAGGTCATGGAAAAAAAATAACTTAAGGCTGAAAGCACAACAATAGAGCGGATATGCTCCGGCATACTGTAAACACTTCCTGTAAGTGCTGCAAAGAAGACCGCAACAAAAAGGTTAAAAAGAAAGAGAGTAAAATGGCCCATTGCTCCGATGTGGCTATCCTTGAAATACAGATATCCGGACAGAAATGTCAAAAAAAAGAGACTGATAAGATCGACAATTCTTACCATGTACATTGAATCTCTGAAAATATCATTTTTCACCGATACTGTAATGGCAAAAAGTGTTAAAAAAAACATGACAACGGGCACAAGCGAGCGGATTGTCTTATTATCGATCTTTATCAGCCTCATCTTCATTTCCTTCACATCCTCTTCATCGCCCACATAGACAAAGCTGCCGCTTCCTTCGAAACAGAATGATAACTATTCACTGCTGCGAAATACAGAAACTGTTATCTTCATCCTCTACAAACTCCACCTTTATGCTTGCAATTCTCCCTGCACCAATCCTTTTGTCCCGATAATCCCCACTTTCGATAAAAATATATCTGACAAA
>JAILBX010000197.1 GCA_024680675.1 Lachnospiraceae bacterium
ACAGTTCCGCTTACCATATGGCATCATTCGATTATGCTTATAACTGTATTGCGGTTATGGAATGGCTGTTCCAGCAAAGCAAATAATATAGCTTTGGCTGACAGCTTCCGGTTTATTGGGATGATGTTAGAACGAAAAATCGTATCAACGTAGCCAATGCAGTAGTGGTTGAAGCAGGAAGCTCCGACTTATAAGTCGGAGTAGTTCACCAGGCTTGAAATGCATAGGCATGGGAACCTTCTTTGTATAGACGGAGGGTGTGAGATGGGTCTTGGAAGCGGAGTAAACTGCGGAGCTATCTTTTTAAGACTCGATGATTTTAAAGAATTCCCAGTCCCGATAGTGTGAATCCATATATAGTCTGTGACTTTTTTGGTAACAACAATGGGTGGTATGGGCGCTAAAAAACAGATGAGGAAAGATGAATAAATGGCAATAATCAAGGAGATATCATGGATCATTTTTATTTTGTAAGGCACGGCGAGACCGTCTGGAATGTGGAAAACAAAATCTGCGGGGCAACAGATATAGAGTTAACGCAAAAAGGTCATGATCAGGCTGAAGAAACGGGAAGAACGATACTTAAAATGGGCATTAAAGCCGATCTGATACTTACTTCACCGCTTGTAAGGGCATCTGAAACAGCCAGGCATATATCCGAGATCACAGGGATACCTGTTAAGGTGGAGCAAAGGCTAATAGAGCAGAATTTCGGCAGATATGAAGCAACGCCAAGGAACGGAGCTGAGTTCCATGAGGCAAAGAAAGATATGGCCAGCAGATTCGGTGGCGGAGAATCAATGCTTCATCTGGCACAGAGGATATATAACCTGCTTGACGAAATAAAGGGTGGAGACGGGATATATATCCTGGTAGCTCATAATGGGATCGCAAGGATAGTTGAATCATATTTCCGGGAAATGGATAATGAGGAGTTCTCATCATTTGGGATAAAGAACTGTGAAGTTAAGAGATATGAATTTAAGCGGAGGTATTAAGAGTGCCGGATGTAGTAAAACGGGGATATATGCCTTCCGATGATAAGGAATTCATAGATCAGATAGAAAAACTGAGAGAAGCAGGAGAGGTACTGTATTATCTTATCAATCGTGGATATCAGATAAAACCTGCATCCACCTTTGTGGGAAACCATCATCTGCTTTCAGAAAGGCAGAGGCTTGCGCTTGCAAGGAGCATTTCCTTAAAAGACAGTATTGAGGAGCGTGTCGCAAAAGAAGTCCACGAACTAAAGGATTCAGTTGTATATATAGACACTTTCAACACAGTAATAACTCTGGAGATAGCTTTTTCCGGATCGACACTGCTTTACTGCATGGACGGTACCATAAGGGATCTCGCGGGATTAAGGGGGACTTACAGGATCATCGATAAGACCGACATGGCTGTCGAGGCTATAAGAAAGGTTCTGGAAGCCGAGGGTGTAAAGGAAGCTCATTTTCTGATCGATGCACCCATATCCAATTCCGGCAGATTAAGAAGTAAGATAGAGGATATGTTTATAGGCTCATATGTAAATGCAATTTGTGAAGTTATAAACGATGTTGATAAGAACCTTTATGAAAAGGAAAGGGTAATAACTTCAGATGCGATAATACTGGATAACTGCAGGTCGTGGTACAATCTGACTGGTAAAGCTATCCAAACGGAAATAGGATATTATCCGTTTGTAAGGATATTATAGTAACTAGCATTAGGAGGTAATTTATTATGGCAGCAACAAAGGCAGCGTCGGCAACAAAAAAGAAAACAACAGCAAAGAAAACATCGGCAAAGAAACCTGCAGCAAAGACAGCCGCAAAAAAGACGACTTCAACAGGTTCATCCCTAAAACTTACCGCTACCGAAAAGAAGCTTGTAGAACTCTACAGAGCAGCAAGTACTACGACTAAGAAGGAGGCAATGGAAGTATTAAAGAATGATTCCAAGCCTAATGACAGTCTTTTGGAAGCAGTCCTTTCAAACAAGGAAGTAAAGAAGGTCTTTACGGATATGATTAAGTCAGGTCTTAAGACATGAAAATTGCCATAATATCAGATACTCATTCCCTGCTTAGGGATGAGGTCGTGGAAAAGATAAGAGACTGCGATATCATTCTGCATGGCGGTGATATAGCTTCAAAAGAAACCATGGAAGTAATTAAAAAGCTTGGCAAGGCTTATTTCGTACGCGGAAATGCGGACAAGGAATGGGCTGAAGATATTCCTTATGAGCTGGAAATAGAGCTTAGCGGCTATAATTTCTACATGGTCCATAAAAAGAGTGATATAAAAAAGGATTTATCAGGTATAGATTTTGTTATATATGGCCATTCGCATAAATATGAGCAAAGGAACGACTGTAATATCACGTATCTTAATCCCGGAAGCTGCGGTCCGAGGCGGTTCACACAGCCTGTGACTCTGATGATAATGGTGATAGATGAGCAGAGCAGAGCCTGGGAGATTGAAAAAATAGATCTTTCACCTATCCTTAAGAAGGGAGCAAAACTCCCACCGCCAAAGGAAATGGATATCATCATAAAGAGCATCGTAAAAGATATGAACGCAAACAGGGCTGTAGATAAGATAGCACAGAGAAACCGTGTAGATAAGGCTCTTGTAGAGGAGATACTGCAGATATATACTACCCATCCGGGGATAGATGTGGACGGGATACTCAACAGGATGAAATGAAAGAGAAATTACAGGAAATAAATGATACATCCGATGAAGGAATAGAACTGACAAAGCAGTATGTACAGATGCTTGAAGATTTCTTTGATAACTAAAAAGATATATATGATTTCCTTAAACTTAATGCTGAAGATATATAGTTGGATTAAGGAAACAGGGTTGGGAGGAAAAGTAGTTGCTTAAGTGGATTCTTATAGGATCCTTCATACTTAATAAGGCATATGAGGGGTATCTTAAATATCTTGATAATTCATATCTTGAAAAAGAACCGCCGGAAAATGTAAGGGATGTGTATGACAAAGAAGAGTATAAAAAGTGGCTTTCCTATGAAAAAGAAGGCGGCAGGGTGGATCTTTTAAATTATATGGTGGATTCCGCCTTAGTTCTTATGATACTAATTTTCAACGTACACAGTTCTGTATTTTCATTATTTTCAGGGTTTAACATATATTTTCAGTATCTGTTCACATTGGCTGTTTTTACTTTCATATCTAAGGCAAATGCATTCTGCACGGGACTTACAAAGAAAAAGACGATCTCGCTTGATGATAACCTGGTAAATGATTACACAACAGATCAGATAATAGCGGTGTTTGCCCATGAATTTGCCCATGCAAGGTATAATCACCAGATTAAAACCCTTCCTTTTGCATTTTTACGGACAGTGATAATCATCGCAGCACTCGGGATCTTAATGAATTTCAGTGAACCCTTTACAGCCTTTGGGTTTTCTGATGTTAACTATTATTTTGCATTTCTTCTGATTAGCCTCATAAGCTGGCCGGTATCTACAGTATTTGATCTTATTTCAAATCATATATCAAGAAAGCACGAATACCAGGCTGATGGGTTTGCAGCGTCGGAAGGCTATGGTACTGCACTTATAGAGGTATTGAAAAAGCTTAGCAAGGATTCCCTTACCGACCTTAATCCCCATCCGCTTGTTGTAAAGTTGTTATATTCACACCCGACACTGTCGCAGAGGATTGATGCCATAGAAAAAATAGAAACGGTAGCAGCAAATGGAAACTGAGATATTTTTAAAAAAATACACTACTCATCTTAATGAGAACCAGCAAAAGGCCGTCTGTACAGTGGATGGTCCCATTCTGTTGCTCGCAGTTCCAGGTTCCGGCAAGACAACAGTGCTTGTAACAAGGCTTGGATATATGATCTACTGTAAGTCTATTGCTCCACAGAATATACTTACACTTACATACACAGTATCCGCCACCCAGGATATGCAGAGAAGATTTGAGAAGCTCTTTGGCCAGGGAAGTTCCACAGGAATTGAATTCCGTACCATCAATGGAATCTGCTATAAGATGATCCGGCAATATGCCCGTCTGGCGGGCAAGTCTGAGGATTCCATTTTTAGGCTTATAACGGATGAGAAGGAAAGTGCAAAGATTGTATCGGATATCCTTGTGGATGTCATGAATGAGTATCCTACGGAAAGCGACATAAAAGCGGTAAAGACGCTTATCACATACTGTAAGAACATGCTCCTTACTGAAGATGAGATAGAAGGGCTTGGAAATAACGAAGGGATTAAACTTCTTGATATATACGGAAGATATAATCAGTATCTAAGGCAGAACAGGCTCATGGATTATGACGACCAGATGATCTATGCATACAAGATGCTAAAGTCATCAGAAGATCTGCTTAAGATGTACAGGAACAGATACCGGTATATATGTGTTGATGAAGCACAGGATACATCAAAGATACAGCATCTTATAATAGGCATGCTTGCAGGCAGGGATGGGAACCTCTTTATGGTAGGAGATGAAGACCAGAGCATCTACGGGTTCAGAGCGGCATATCCGGAGG
Organism: Lachnospiraceae bacterium; assembly: GCA_024680675.1. GTDB lineage: Bacteria > Bacillota > Clostridia > Lachnospirales > Lachnospiraceae > UBA2868. The sequence continues at coordinate 4,530 of JAILBX010000197.1, forward strand.
CTTTACTTGATTTTGAAAAAGACCATCCATCGGCAAAAGTGCTCGTGATGGATAGGAATTACAGGTCAAATGCGAAAATAGTGCAGGCGGCAGACCTGTTCATACAGCATAATAAGGCAAGGCATGATAAGCATATGAGATCCACAAAGGAAGAGGGCTCCGACATAAACTTTGTGGAGCTTAAGACCAGATCAAACCAGTACGGATATCTTTTAAAGGTAGCAGTAAACTGCGAGCGGGAAACGGCGGTGCTCTACAGAGATAATGAAAGCGCTGTCCCTCTTATAGATTTACTTGACAGGAACAGAATAGATTTCCGCATAAAAAGCGTGGATATGGCCTTTTTTACAAACAGGGTGGTGACGGATGTTACGAACATAATGAAATTTGCCTTAGATCCCTATAATACAGAGCTTTTCATGCGTATTTATTTTAAATGCCAGACTTTCCTTAAGAAAGCACAGGCAGAGAAGATGTGCAGGATAAGTGAACAGCAGGAGATACCTGTACTTGATGCGACGGAGTTTGTTGACAGCATAAACGGGATGGTAAGGGGTAAATGCCGATCCCTTGCAACCCATTTAAGGAATATGCTTAAGGAGAATCCGAGTAAAGCGATATTCAGGATTGAGACACCGCTTGGATATGGTGAATATCTTGAAAGAAACAATATAGATGACAATAAGCTCTTTATCTTAAGGATGCTTTCATTTAATGAAAATTCGATAGGTGGATTCTTAAAGCGGCTTGATTACCTGCAGGGTATGCTGAAGGCGATGAAGCCGGATTACAACAGTAAATTCATTCTTTCTACCATACACTCATCGAAAGGCCTTGAATATGACCGGGTCTTCCTTATGGATGTCTGTGATGGAGTATTCCCGGGAAATATGATAAGGTCAGGCAGCTCTTCAACACCACAGGAGCGAAAAGAGTTTGAAGAGGAGAGGCGCATGTTTTACGTGGGCATGACAAGGGCTAAGAATGACTTAAGCATTTTTACTTTTAAGTCTGAAGATTCCTGTTTTGTAAAAGAAATGAGGACACCTGTAAGGAAGAAGAGCAGCACCGCAGAGACGGTTATGCCCCAGGTTGTGGCAAAGCCCTTAAAATCCCTTAGGGATAAACCAGCTTATGCCAAGTTTGATGGAACAATAAAATGAGAAAGGATAAGCATGATCCGGACAGCGTAGAAGTGTAGCAGAAACATAAATCAATTAGTATGGTGCACTACCATATTTTAAGGCAGCGTGATTATGATCATGCTGTCTGCATTGTTTACAGATAGAACCGATATCCTATGCAATTATCAGGATTTGCTGCTAAAAGTTAATACTTTTTATAAAGGCAAGGTCCCTTTCCAGAGCCTCGTCATCAGAAATATCAAGCCAGTTCTTATTGGATTTGTGAAATTCACGCAGATAGTCAGGATTTGTAAAAATCCGCTCTATTCTGGTGACTATTGCTTTCATATCAGAAACATTTCGCAGTGTAGCATCATCGAAGATATACTTTTGG
>JAILBX010000161.1 GCA_024680675.1 Lachnospiraceae bacterium
CAATGTTGTTTGCGTCCATAAGAGCCATTATGTCTCTTGCGTCTACTGAATAATAAACCTTATCGCCTGAATCCGATAAATAGGAGGTGTTCATACCTATTACATATCCTTCTTCAGTAACCATAGGACTTCCGGAATGACCGGGTGAAAAGGTTGCTGTACTCTGGATAAATCGTGTTCCCGTTCCGGTCTGAGTAATAAAACGGCTGATAACTCCATCAACTATGGTTGCATCCTCTATACTCCAGCTGCTTACGGGATCTGCATAACTGTTTTCTGCAATTCCGGGATAACCTACGCAATAAACAGTGTTTGTAACCATAGAATCATCCGGGATCTGGAATTGAACAACCTTACGTTCCTTCATGGGGTTATTAAGACGAAGGAAGGCTATATCTCTTGCCTCATCATAGGCACTGCTGGTTATGGGATATGCCTCCACATACTCGTTTTTGTTAAGAAATACTCTCATGGTAACTCTTTCCAGAACATTAGCCTTTTCGCCGTCTATATAGGCAGTATCCTCGATCCAGTCTCCTTTGCCATACTCAAGATAATACTGGGCAACATGGTAATTTGTTACCAGATACTGGGCATCGCTGCCCTCCTTTCCCACAAAGAAGCATGTTCCCGAACCTAAAGACATAAGTCCAAGTTTTTCCCTTGTATAGGGATCTGCAAACTCCAAAAAGGCTGCTATGGGAGCAACGCAATTTCTGATCTCATTGGCGCTTCCTGCATTAACTGTCTGCGGCTTTACTGTTACCATCATAGTAACAAGCAGCACGCAGGTTAAAATAGAAGTAAAAAACTTTTTCATCTTTATTTCCTCCGTTCTTATTGGCTTACAGCCATATAATATGTGATCATTTTCATTTTTCATTATCAATAGCCGCACTGTATGACCAAAGCAGTATAATTATCCTGATATTGATTATTTTTCTCTTTTATCAAGCCATCCATTGCAAGGCAGACCATGTCTGCCGTCTTCCCTGTTAAGCTGGCAATTGCTTCAGCCTCTGTAAGACTTCCGCCCACTCCGTCAGAGCATATTACCACCGTATCCCCATCTTTAAGAGGCAGGGGATATACCGTCATATCTATATCATCTAAAGGTCCCATGCCAATAAACTGAGTTAGGGCTGCCGCTTCAAAATGATTTCGTCCGGGCTGAGGATCCATGCTTTGCTCTCTGATGCTTTCAAGATATATCTCATTTTTTCTGTTATGATCCTTATTGAGCTTAATAAGTTCTCCATTTCTGAAAAGCCAGATAAAGCTGTCTCCGACACTGACAAAATACATCATTTCCTGAAAAATGATACAGGCAGCCAAAGTACAGCCTCCTCTTCCTCCTATGAGATCATACACCTTACTACTGGCTTTTCTTGCACTTTCTGCCAGCTGACCGCTCAAGTCCCTCCTTCTGTCCATGTTTTCAAAGTCAGAGACAAGGGTTTTGACCGCAAGCTCGCTGGATGGCTTTCCACCTTCCATACCACCCATACCATCTGCAACAACTGCCAGCAGCCCCATCTGCTTTATCAGGGTAACATCCAAAGCATTGGCAAAAGCAAAGGAATCCTCCTGATAATCTCTGGCACCCTGACCCTGAAGATTGGCGATCCGGTAACTTAACAAGCGCTTCATATCCTCTTTCTCCTCATTCACTATTTCCAGCTGAACTGGTCGCAGCAGAAGGGAACAAATTTAAATTTACTCTCTCCCAGCTCTATGGTATCAAAGGCCTCCAGCTTTGTAGGTATATATACCGGCTCATTGTTCAGATATATGTTATTAATGCTTTCCTTTGCTATCAATGTAAAAGCATTATGTCTTGAATCGTAAGCTATCCTGGCATGATTGTCTCTGGATATGGTGTTATCCCCTTCTATGCAGACATCATTCTCGGAATTCCTGCCTATGGTATTCTGTTTATCATAGAGATTATAAGACTTACCCTTATTCTTGCCCTCTATACAGACTATCCATCCGGTAACAGGCTGGACACCCATTTTCCTTTCAATTATAGCTTCGGTTCTTCCGCTCTTTTTCTCCGCGTCTCTGAAGCTGCCCGGAGCAACAGTTTTATTGTTATCACCCATATTTACAGCTCCTATCGACGTCTTGTAGTTGTCTTTTGATCCTGCTCCACCGCCTATTGATGTCTTATAGGCATCTTCTCCTGAAGACGGTCCGAATCCTCCTGCAACCGGGGCCGTACCGCCGCCGGCTCCTCCAAATAATATTTCATTGCTTTGAGAACCCCCACTGCAATATGGACATTCGGAATAGATATCCGAATCATAAAGATGACCATTTGGACACTCCATAACTGCCATTATTATTTCTCCTTTCCCCTGCCCCCTAAGGCTTAATGATTTACTTATAATATATAATTATTTATCCCGCCATAGTAAAACTACTATAACTAGTAGATTATATCAGATAAAAACACAATATATCAAGTACCTTGGCCCTTCCAAAAGACTCCCAAGCTGTCACAAAAACTGTCAATAAATGCTCTTTAAGCCCTGTTTTCATTTTGTCATTCTTCCCTGTATTCTCCCAAATACAAGGCTTATCACAGCTTTCCCCCTATTTCTTAAGCTTTTGGGAGTGATATAGCACAAAGGGTAGAAAAAATGACTATTTATTTTGTTTTTTTTTCCAATATATGTTAAGCTTTTTTTGAAATATTTAAGTTTAATATATAATAGTTAAATATAATCAAAATTATTTAGGAGGAATTGCTTTGTATAACAGTAGATTTTCCAGCTCTTTTATTTCAGGGATCAGATTATCCGGATTTATTCTTATGCTCTTCTTCTCCTTTTTAGTTCTTTCTTTAGAAGGCTGTGGCAGCATATCAGAGGACTCCCCAAAAAAGGATACATCAGACACAGTATCATCTCTTAAGGTGGTTGATGAAACTATTGATGTGGAGGGTCTTAAAAAAGAACATAAGCTCTATTTCCTGGCCGACTCCCATATTTCCCTCTGCGATGAAAGAGATAAAGACCTTATTCAAAAGGCCAGAGAAAGAAGTATTATGTTTAAGACAAATGATAAAGAGGCCTGTGAATACTTTGATATGCTTATAGATGATGCCAATAAATGGGACAGTGATCTTATTATTATGGGGGGTGATATAATAGATTCTGCCATGTATGCCTCAATAGACCATGTTGAAGCTAAGGTAAAAGAACTTAATTCTCCCTTTATTTATTACATGGGTAATCACGATTTCGAATACAAGGATGAATACTTCTCAAAAAAAGCCTATGAGGAATATCTCCCCCGACTTGAAAAACTAAGGGGCAAAAGCTCCTTTCAGGTCAGGGAATATGAGGATATCATAATCTTAGCCTTTGATGATGCAGACTGTCAGATAAGCGAAGAAATGCTTGAAGCCTACAAAAATATGGCAAAAAAAGACAAGCCTATGATAATAGCCTTGCATGTTCCCATAAACCCGGTAAATGGTGATGATTCACTTATAAAAAAATGTGAGGAAATATATGGTGAAGGTATAACCGAAAGCTCACGACTTATCATAGGAAGCAAAGCAGTTCCCCCTTCTGATAGCACTGAGGAATTTTTGAACCTTATCTTCCGGGAGGACAGCCCTGTGATCCTGGTTTT
>JAILBX010000175.1 GCA_024680675.1 Lachnospiraceae bacterium
ACCCTGTGTATTTATAAAGATCAAATATACAGTGGGACTGGAAGGAACTAACATCTTAGTCCTTAAGGAAGAGGATGTTAAGATAATCACCGATCTTATGATGGGCGGTGATGGAACAAATACAGAAGGCGAGCTTGGAGAGCTGCATTTGAGCGCCATATCCGAAGCAATGAACCAGATGATGGGTTCTTCAGCCACTTCCCTGTCATCTATGCTTGGAAGGATGATCGATATTTCTCCACCGGAGGCATCTTTGGTGGAGCTTGGAGAGCTTGATACATCGGATATGCAGGGCTTTTTGAACAAGACCTTTGTAAGGATCACCTTCAGGATGCAGATCGGTGATCTTGTGGATTCAAAGATCATGCAGCTGTATCCCATAGAGTTTGCCAAGGATCTGTATAATTTCTTTATGAGCAGTCAGGAACCGGAACCGGAGCCATCGCCTCCACCGGCACCCGAGCCACCCTCCATGGGGGGATCTTCCTTTGGAGACAGTTCATCTTCAGGCATGGATCCCAATATGGGAATGGGCATGGGAATGCCAGCCGGCGGTGGAATGGGAATGGGCATGGGAATGCCTCCCGGCGGCGGAATGGGAATGGGCATGGGAATGCCAGCCGGCGGCGGAATGGGAATGGGCATGGGAATGTCTCCCGGCATGGGAATGGGTATGAGCCCTCAGGCACCTATGCCAAACATCAATGTTCAACCCGCTTCCTTTCAGGCTTTTTCGACTGATGTCAATGCTATGCAGAGTCAGGAGAATATATCGCTTATAAAGGATGTTCCCCTTGATGTAACTGTTGAATTGGGAAGAACAAGTAAATCTATCAGTGATATACTTGATTTTGCACCCGGAACTATTATAGAATTAGACAGGATAGCCGGTGAGCCGGTGGATGTTCTGGTAAACGGTAAGATGGTTGCCAGAGGTGAAGTTGTAGTAATTGAGGAAAATTTCGGAGTAAGAGTTACCGAAATAATAAACTAATATAGTTTCCAATACTTAGAAAGATGGGAGAAAGAAAATGGCAAAAAATATTTTAATCAGTGACGATGCAGCTTTTATGAGAATGATGATCAAAGACATTCTCACAAAGAACGGTTACAACGTTGTAGGCGAAGCAGAAAATGGGGCAAAGGCAGTTGAAAAGTATGCCGAGCTTAAGCCGGATCTTGTTCTGATGGATATTACAATGCCCGAGATGGACGGCATACAGGCTCTGAAGAAGATCAAGGAATCAGATCCCGGAGCTTTAGTCATAATGTGTTCTGCTATGGGTCAGCAGGCAATGGTTATCGAGTCCATACAAGCCGGAGCCAAAGACTTTATAGTTAAGCCTTTCCAGGCTGACAGAGTGTTAGAAGCTGTAAAAAAAGTTGTGGGTTAAGTCCATGGCTTTAATTGCTGCACCTTCGAATATTGATAGTGCCGCTCAATTTGCTACTGTTCTTCTGACCTTTATCTTCGTTTTGGTCATAACTGTTTTTGTGACTAAGTTTATAGGTAATTATCAGAAGCTGCAGGGGAGCTCTAAAAACTTTGAGTCCATAGAAGCCTGTAAGCTGGGCAATAACAGCTATTTACAGCTGGTAAGGGTGGGAGAAAGATATTTCGCCCTGGCAGTGAGTAAAGAGGGGGTCACTGTGGTTACAGAGCTTAAGCGGGAGGAGATCCGTTTTGATGACAGTAGCCGGAGTAATTCGGGCCAAAGCTTTGAAAGACTCATAGAAAAGGCTAAGAGCGGTCTTAAGAACAGAGGTGGAGACGATAAATGAAATATGTGCGGGCAGTATTAAAGGGCTATTTGCGTAGAGCAGTTGCCATATTTATATTTGTATTTGCTTTAACAGTAAACTTTACGGAAGTAAGGGCCAGTGAAGCAAATGTAAATGATCTAGGAATTACAGATGAAGATGGTATTAATGAGAATAATACCGTGATAAAGGCTCCGGGATCTGCCGAGGATGCATCGGATCTTAAGGAGCTTAATGTTTCAAACAGCCTTACTGTCTCTTTGAGAGACGGTCAGGGTAATCTTTCCGGGACGCTTAGGATCCTTATCACTTTAACCTTGATAAGTCTTGCTCCGATGATGATCATTATGATGACATCATTTACAAGGATCCTGATCGTGCTCCATTTTGTCAGAACTGCACTGGGAACCCAGACTACACCTCCTAATCTGGTGATGACGGGTCTTGCTTTGTTTCTGACATTTTTTATTATGAATCCTGTTTTCAGTCAGATCAATGAAAAGGCAATACAACCCTTTGAAGCAGGAGAGCTTACTCAGGATGAGTTTATCGAAGAAGCTCTGGATCCCTTGAGAGAGTTTATGTACGGACAGACTCAGACAAAAGATGCCCGTTTATTTTTGGATATTGAAGGTATTGAGTCGGTGGAAAGCATAGATGATATTCCAACCAGAGTGCTGGTTCCGGCCTTTATGATAAGCGAGTTGAGAACAGCATTTATTATAGGCTTTTTGATCTATATACCTTTTATAGTCATAGATATGGTGGTGGCGGCCACACTTATGTCCATGGGAATGATGATGCTTCCTCCAACGACCATATCCATGCCCTTTAAGATACTTCTCTTTGTACTTGCTGACGGATGGAATCTTGTTATCTTAAATCTGGTAAGGACTTTTTATTAGCGGATCTGCTGGGAGGGATAGAGTATGACGAGCAATGATGTAACTGAAATCGTAAGGACAACGCTTTATACTGTTATTTTGTGTTCCATGCCAATGCTTCTGGTATCCCTGGTTCTGGGACTCATAGTTTCTGTCTTTCAGACAGTAACCTCCATACAGGAACAGACACTGACCTTTGTGCCGAAGTTTATCGGTATCTTTATTATGATCATGATCATGGGGCATTGGATAATGGGTAATATCATTTCTCTCATGGAAGATCTTTATAATTTTTCGGTTTATATCTGATGGGTGATATGAATTGTTAGAGCGTAGCTTTTCCTTTGAAGATCTTGAGTTTTTTTTACTGATATTTACAAGGATGTCCTGTTTTATAGTAAGCTGTCCTTATTACTCAAACAGGAATGTTCCAAGAAGGTTCAAGGCCGGTTTTGCCATTGTGTTAGCTTATCTTGTATATGGCGTGACACCCTACACCGAGTTGGCTTACAGCAGCATCTACGGATATGCGGCTTTGGTACTTCAAGAGGCTATGTGCGGGATCATAATTGGTATAGGGGCCAATATCTGTGAGTCTATAGTTCAATTTGCCGGAAAGATAGCGGATATGGAAATAGGTCTTTCCATGGTTCAGCTTTTTGATCCCTCCACAAATGAGGCCGCCGGTTTTACCGGTACCCTCTATCAGTATGGAGTTACTCTTATAATGATGATATCCGGTATGTATTATTATTTTTTAAGAGCAATTATAGAAAGCTATACCTTGATCCCTATAGGGGGAGTTGTATTTCGATCGGAAAAAATGACCAGGTCGATAGTATTATTCCTAAGTGATTATATGAGTATTTCCCTAAGGATATGTATACCGGTGATCATGTCAATTATGATCGTAAATGTGGTTTTAGGCATACTTGTGAAAACCGCTCCTCAGATAAATATGTTTTCTGTTGGTATTCAGATAAAGATAACGGTGGGTCTGGCAGCAATCTTTTTAACCATAGGTTTCCTGCCTACTGTTTCAGAGTATATATTTCGTGAAATGAGAGTCATGATGACTGCAATGATAGAGAGCATGACGCCTTGACTTTTAAAGCCTTGATCTCTAACCATCGGGGGATGAGTATGGAAGATTACAGAGAGGGATTTAGATATCTTTTAAAGCTTGATCTCCAGTATTTTGCAAAAGAGGGTCCCGGAGGAGAAAAAACTGAGGAGCCTACCGGCAAGAGACAGGAGGAAGCAAGAAATAAGGGTAATGTAGCTAAGAGTAAGGAGCTTTATTCTTCAATAAGTCTTTTGGCTCTCTTCATTATCATTAAGATATATGCGGGAACTTTGGGTACAAGGTTTCTTGAAACCTTTTATTCTGTTTATGCTTATATTCCCGATTATACTAAAATGATCGGCGGAGATGTGCCCGCGCTTCTCATAAGAAAGCTTTATATGAGCTCTATGATAAATATATTGTTATATATTCTTCCTTTTATGCTTACTGCATTTGTTATTGCCTTTGTGGTCAATCTTGTTCAGGTTAAGTGGAAGATCACCACAGAGCCAATGAAGCCCAAATTTGATAAAATGAATCCTATTAATGGTTTTAAAAGGCTTTTTTCCGCCAGGCAGCTGGTTGAATTATTAAAGTCAGCCGTCATGCTTGTCATAATAGGCGCTATAGCTTATTCAACCCTTGCCGGTGAGGTTTCAACCATATTGAGTCTTTATGATATGAGCATAATGGATTCTATAAAAACAGTAGGAAATATAGTCACGGATATGGGAATAAAGGTAAGCGCTTTTTATATCATTGTGGGTTTTGCGGATTATTTCTATCAGAAGCATAAGCATCATGAAGATTTAAAGATGACAAAACAGGAAGTTAAGGATGAATATAAAAATGCCGAAGGAGATCCTGCCATAAAAAGCAAACAGAAGCAGAGAATGATGGAGGCTTCGAGGCGGCGTATGATGAATGCCATTCCCCAGTCAGATTTTGTTATTACAAACCCCACTCATTTTGCTGTAGCTTTGAAGTATGATCCCGATGTGGCAAGTGCTCCCTATGTGGTAGCAAAAGGAGAAGATTTTCTGGCGGCAAGGATCAAGGAGGAGGCAAAGGCCCATAAGGTTGAAATAGTTGAGAATAAACCTTTAGCAAGGATGCTG
>JAILBX010000178.1 GCA_024680675.1 Lachnospiraceae bacterium
TAAAAATCTCCTTACCGAACTATGTAAAAAACTCCTTACCATACAGTGTAAAAATCTGATTACCGTACAATGTAAAAAAGTGATTACCTAACGAGGGGGTGCGGACGTCGTGGACCCTCTACGCCCGAACTACCTTCGGGACTCCGCGGCCGCGTGTTATATTTTTTCGACGATAAAAAAAGAGACTGCCTGTGGCAATCTCTTTTTTAATCGGGGTGACGTGATTCGAACACGCGGCCTCTACGTCCCGAACGTAGCGCTCTACCAAGCTGAGCCACACCCCGACGTCATTTGACACTATGAGATTATAACATTTGTTTTTTTTATTGTCTATGGCTTTTTGTCACAAAGGGGATCCTTCTTTTTTGTCATTAAGATTTCTTATCCCGGTCCATAAAGCTGACAGCGAGAAGGCTAAAGCTACTAAAAGAACCACTGCCCCGGTGAAGGCTGTCAGAGGAAGCATATCGGTTTTATCTCCCTGTGATTTTATCATGATCAGGGTATTTTGAAGAACAAGTACGGATACCAGAGCATCGATAAAGTTTATCACTCTTATTAATTTTACCAGCATATCCGAGGATATATTTCTTTTTTTAAAATGAATAGAAGACATTACTACTTTATAGAGAGTATATGCAGCCATTGCTATAGCAGGCACCAGTGTCATTTCTAATGGTTTTTGGAATTTAGACATTATGGTGACCGGAACTATAAGACTTATATTCAGTAATAAGAGTAAAACTGAGGCTATTATATATATTTTTATGATCTGCTCTTCTCTCTTATCACTTCCGCTGATCCTTTTTTCCGATACTATGATCAGTCCTCTCAATATTGCCAGTATGATATAGTAAACAAAAATAGCCCCGTACCATAGAGAGGAGTGATGAATACTGAGAAAGCCGTTATACAAAGCGAAGATTATTGTTATCATAAGAGATTTCAAAGCCCCTATGACTGTTTTAAAATCATAGTCTGTTTTCCATTTTTCGTAATATTCTTTCCTGTCAGCCAATTTTCTTACCCTTATCTATTAAGTCTTATAATACTGAAATTTTTAGTGAATAAATCAGGCTTTATACTCTTATACATAATCAAGTATCTCAAGGGGATCATTTACAAAGATATTATCCCCGGCCCCTGCTGCCAGAAGCTCCTCTTTAGTTCTAAAGCCCCAAAGACATGATATACACTTAAGACCTGCATTTATGGCAGTTTTGTGATCCACCTCAGAATCTCCCACGTATACAGCCTCCTCCCTGTCACTTTCAAGCTCCTCAAGGGCTTTTATACATTCATCGGGATAGGGTTTTCTTCTTACGCCATCGGTAACTCCGATAGCAACCTTAAAATAGTCTCCAAAATAAACCTTTGTAAGCTCCTTAACCGAAGCCATGGGCTTGTTTGAAACAATAGCCAGCTTATGACCTCTTTCAGACAGCTCTTTTAAAAGATCCAAAATATGATCATAGGAACCTGTTTTAATATTACAGTTCTTTTTATAATGATCCTTATATTCCTTTACTATCTGCTCAAATCTTTCATCGCTTCTTCCCTCTGTCATAGCCTTATCCATAAGATAGGAAGCACCGTTTCCCACCATATGCCTTATTTCCTCCACAGTCCTTTCGGGAAAGGAATATCTTCTTAAAATATGATTAACCGAATCGGTGATATCCTCAAGAGTATCCAAAAGGGTTCCATCCATATCAAATATTATCGTTTTATATTTCATAAGCTACCGCCTTTTTATCATAGTGAGAAAATTATATCATATAAAATGAAGAAATGGGGATGCTTATTATTGTTGTGATTTTATAATTTATTTATAATTTGTTATTTTTTACTTTATTAAATTTATAAATATGTTACCATAAAGAAAGAAAGCTCATAAAAACCCGGGAGGTCGGTGTATGATTAAAAGCAAAAAAGACTGTTTATGGTTAATATTTTTTTTGATAATCTTTATTAACGGCTTTGAAGCAGGAGGATATCAGGCAAGTCTTCTTGATATAGGTAAATCCTATGATCTGTCCACTACTTCAAAGGGTATCTTTGCTTCAGTTGAATTATTTGCCACTATGTTAGCCCCTATTTTCCTTGGAGCTTTGGCTGATAAAAACAGCAAGATAAAAAGTCTGAGAATACTTTTACTGATCCAGACAATAGCCTCTCTTTTCATCATATTTTTTAATTCAAAAAACATTTTTGTAGTTGGAGTTTTCTTTTTAGGTCTTACAACAAGCGCACTTCAGTTCATCACCATCGCCGCCTTAGCAGACATATATCCCAAAAGCTTTAAAAAGAAAATAGGTTTTCTCACCTCAATGTACGCCCTTGGAGCCTTTGTTGCCCCCTTATTTGTATCCTCATATCTTAAAATGGGCTTTGACTTTAAAACTTTGTTTATTCTTTTAACAGTAGCCAGTATCATTTCTTTTTCAGGACTGCTTAAAGCAAATGATGAAAAAAGGGAAGAGGCTGAGAATGAAACAGCTTCTGAAAATACAGGCAGCTTTATATTAAAGGGGATCCTTCTCTTATGTGTTATTATGTGTATATATGTAGGCTATGAAAACGGATTTGCCTTTTTCATAGACAGCCTTTTTGAAGAAGAGCTTGCTTCCTCCCTTGGAAAATATGCTCTTAGCATATTCTGGATAATAATGATCCCTTCGAGAGTCATGGTGGCTTATCTTGGAAAATACAGTAAAAGGATCCTCACTCTTTCAATTATTGCTATACCTCTTATAACCCTTGTAATCTCTTCCTTAAAAAGTGATATTTTGGTAATTTTACTGTGTATTCCTCTGGGTTTTGCCTGCGGGGCTATCTATCCCTGCGTCTTAGATATGGTTATACCCTTGTCAGGGGATAAAAAAGCCACAGCAACGGGAATGATCACAACAGCTACCGGCATAGGAGGTGTTGTTTTTACTGCTTTAACCGGAATAGCCGGGGACATGCTGGGTTTAAGGTCAGCTATCATACTGCTGTCTTCCTTCTTTATTATTTCCCTTTTATCCGTTTTTTTATTAAAATATGTTACAAATGATCAAAAAGAAGGTACTGCTGATGAGTATGACAGATAACATTAAATTTACGGGAATTGTCCTTACCGGAGGTAAAAGTAAACGAATGGGAAGGGATAAGTCCTTACTTAAATTAGGGGATAAAAGCTTCCTTGAAGTTCAGCTTGAAAAGCTTGTAAAGCTTAATGCCAAAGAACTGATAATATCTGAAGCTTCTGATCCTTTGGAAACTCCTTTGGAGCCTGACTATTTTAATTATTACAGGGAAAAGGGGATTTATATCCATGAAGTAAAGGATAAGATGGCGGATAAAGGGCCTCTTGCCGGTCTTTATTCCTCTTTTCTTGAAGCTAAGGAGGATACTGCCCTGGTTTTAAGTGTGGATGTCCCCCTGGTTAAAGCATCAACTCTTAAAGAGCTTTTAATATCCCATGCCAAAAGCAAAGCTATGGCTACTGTATTAGTCCACAATAAAAAATATGAACCACTGATAGCAGTTTATGATACGGGTAATACAGAAATATTAAAGGAGCTTATAGACAGTGAAAAACTCGCAATAAGAGCATTTCTTGACAGGATAAAATGCAATTACTACGAGTTTTTCGGAAATGAAAATGAATTATTAAATTGTAACTCTCCTGATGATCTTAAATCCTTAACTAAGCCTTAAAAGCTTTTAATGAAGAAAGGGAAGATCACTTTGTCTTCCATATGGCTTCTTTATCCAGGTTATAGAACATTATATCATCAGGGATAACATTACCGTTTCTTATAGTACAGATATTCCAGACAGACCCGGCATGGGCTGCAGGTACCTTAAAGGACTGGACAAGGCCGTTGCTTGAATATACCTCAACAGTAGCTCCGGAATTGGTCATGTTATAGGACATGGCATCCCCTGTGGAAGCGCTTCCGTAATCTGAAAGATAGATCTTATATTCTTCACTTCCCGCATCGTTTATATTAAGAGTTTCCGCCATTATAGAACCTATACTGTCTATCTTGGATCTGACGACATTTTTTCCATACTGGGAAACAAGCCTTGAATCCAGATCAAGAGGAGATGATTCCCAGGAAAGAACTGCTGTGTAATTATTTTCCGTAAGATCAGTGACTGCATAACCTATAAAGGACAAATGATCCTGTTTTACCACCACATTCAGATAGGCTGTCTCATAGCCGCCCTTTGTAACCTCAGCTGTGTAAACAGAGGAGCTAAGCGGTATAAATATGGAGCCTGTGGAGTCTAAAACTCCTGAGGCAATAACCTCTCCGTTTCTGTTATTGATACCGTTTCTAAACTTTATCTGACCGTCATTTATGGGAATACCTGAGTCAGCAGCATCCCTTACAACTACCTGGATATTATAGGGAATTCCCGTGTTATCCGTATAGCCCATATAGGCAGTGTCAATACTGATATCACCACAGCCTCTTGGTATCCTGACTCCGTAAATATTCATGGATACCAAAGACTCCTTAGTCAGGGCAACATAATAATCCACAGTATCCACAACGGGTACCTTAAAGGAATAAAAACCATCCCCGTTGGTTTTAGTATTTGCAACCCTTGAATTATCTGACTCTTTATAAAATTCAACTGTGATCTCATTTAAAGGCTGATTAAATTCATCAAGGACATATCCGCTTATTGTAACTTCCTCAGTCAGGTTTTTACAGGCAAAATATGTAATATAGGCCCTGTTGATTATATCCTTTTCAAGGTAGTCGTACTGTTCAACTGTTCCTTCACTGTAATCCTCAAGCTCACTTAATTTATATACTGTTGCTTTATTGTTTTCACAGTAAACATATTCCACAAGGCAATCCTTATTTATATAATACCTTGAGGTTATCTCAGAGCTTCCGGGATTTATGGGAAGAATAACTGTCTGATTAAGCTCATCAACATATTTTACTCTTCCCTTATCATAATAGTAGTCCCTGATCTTATAATAATCCTTACGGTTTTCTCTGCTGCTTATCTTTACAACTTCATTGGATGAAGGATCTGAGTAAACAAAAAATTCAAGCTCATTATCATTCTCATTTACAGCAGGAAAACGTTTAACATTGCAGGTATTTATATAGGCGCCTTTAGGATCATCAATATTTTCAACAGTAGAAAATATATCAGCATTCTTGGCAAGGGACTTATCTCTTTTTCCCGGTTCAAAGTACTTAACTGAATAGTTGATCTTATTACCATTTTCGATAAA
>JAILBX010000229.1 GCA_024680675.1 Lachnospiraceae bacterium
GCAAGTCTTATGGCGATACAGGTATCAAGATTTCCCGTAAAATCTATATATCCTATTGCTCCTCCGTAAATTCCTCTCTTATTATCCTCAAGCTCATCAATAAGCTGACAGGCTCTTATCTTGGGAGCTCCGGATAAGGTGCCTGCGGGAAGTACCGCATCTATTGCATCTATTGCACTTAAATTGTCCTTTAAATGTCCCTTTACTGAGGAACCTATATGCATTACATGGGAGTACCTTTCAACGGACATATACTTTTCGACCTTTACTGTTCCAAAGTCACAGATCCTGCCAAGATCATTTCTTCCAAGATCAACCAGCATATTATGCTCTGCTCTTTCCTTCTCATCCGCCAAAAGCTCTTTTTCAAGCTCAAGATCCTCTTCAATAGTCTTTCCCCTTTTTCTGGTCCCTGCCAGAGGGAAGGTCATAACCTCACCATTTCTTACCTGAACCAGGGTTTCCGGAGAAGCTCCGGCTATCTCCACATCACCTGAAAAATAGAACATATAGGGCGAAGGATTTGTAGTTCTTAAAACTCTGTACATATTCAGAAGGCTTCCCTCATATTCTGCTTCCATGGGATTTGAAAGTACCAGCTGAAAAATGTCCCCCTCAAAAATATGGTGCTTTACTCTCTCTACCTTTCTGCAGAATTCCTCTTTATTGAATAAAGGCTTTATATCTGAAAGCAGCTTTCCGGGAATAATTTCCTTGGGCTGTCCTGATCTTACGATCTTTTCCATAGTATCCAGTTCAAGGATCCCCCTGTTATATTCAGTTTCTATGGAATTAGTTGCTATATTGACTATAAGTACTATCTTCTGGGTAAGATTGTCATAAGCGATCAGCTTTTTAAAAAGCATAAGATCCATATCACTGAAGTCGTTTTCATTGTTTGAAGCAAGATTTAAGGAGGGCTCTGAATATTTTATATAATCATATGAAAAATATCCTACAAGACCACCGGTAAAGGGTGGAAGACCCTCAAGCCTTGGAGATTTATTTTCATCAAGCAGCTTCTTTAAATAATCTGCCGGATGATTTACCTCCATTTCTATTCTTCCTCCGGATCTTATAAAGAGCTTATGGTCTTTGCAGGTAAGCTCCATATCAGGATCAAATCCCAAAAAAGTATATCTTCCCCATTTAACCTGATCCTCTACGCTTTCCAGTAAAAAGCAATGGGTACTTACAGCCTGAAGGGCTCTCAAGGTTTCAAGGGGTGTCCTTATATCCGATAGTATTTCTCTGGTAAGAGGGATAAGGTCATAATCACCCCGGGATGCAATGGTTTTTGCCTCTTCTAATGTCATCATTGTTGCTTACCTCCTTTTCATAATATCAAGACCTTTTGTCGTCTGCTTTCACAATCTCCTGCTGTCAATGTGTCCTATTATAAGGACTCTTGATAGATAATGTTCATTTCCTGTCTTTGGCAATAAAAAAGCCCTTGGCAAAATAAACATTTTGCCAAGGGCGGATGATCTATTGATTCAGACACTATCCGTGGTGCCACCTTGATTTGCAACTCTTACGTCACACACTCTGCAGAATACCAACATATTCCCGGCAACTGACGTATGCCCTCACGTCGTGGAATACTGGGAATATAAAACTCTTTTCACCACGCCCTCCGCGGTCCATTTGCAAATTAGCGTTCTATCCGGCTTTCACCTACCCGGACTCTCTGTGAGTGCCCCTTTTGCGTTATCTCCGCATCAACGGTTTGTCTCTATTAAATTCATAACAATTAAATCACAGCTATTATATACTTGTCAATATATTTTTTTAATATTCTGGCTTATTTTTATATATCCTTAAGCTTTCCTCTAAAATAGAGCCTTTGCAGGTGTTTTGTAAAGAAAGCTATGATGGGGCCCCCTGCCAGGGCAGTGATAAAAGTCAATACTCCCAGCTTTCCCCCCATTAAAAAACCTATAACCGCAAGGATGATATCAAATACGATCTTAACTGCCTTAAATGGTTTCTTTGTCAGATCGGTAAGCCAGAGACTAAGTCCCGTAAAAGCGTCAACTCCTATATCTACCGTTATATACAATGCAATCCCAAAATAGATAATAAGAAAGCCAACACTTGCTAATATCACCATCAGATAAAGATTTTTTTCAGATATTATTTTTTCAAGGACATAACTTCCCAGATTAGCAAAAGCTCCATAGACTATAACATATATCAGGCTCCCGATACTGACATACTTTCTTTCAACAATAAAGAGAAAAAGAAAGAGAACTCCGGACACTATATAACTGGCGGTCCCTATCTGATCAGGGGTCAGATTTAATATCTTTCTTATTCCGTCATAAAAAAGGCCCACAGAATCCATTCCAAGCTCTGAAAAATTCACAAAGCCAAGTCCCAATCCGCACAAGGCCGCACCTGTCACCGCGATAAATATGTCTTTTATGCCCGGAATCTTAATCTTTGTTTTCTTCATGCTTTACCCTCTCAAAGACTCTTCTCTTCAAATAGTCCTTTGCCTATACCTCTTTTATTGATTCATACAGGGCACTACATCCCTCATATATATCATTATACGCCCTTTTAAAATCTCCTGTATACCAGGGATCCGAAATATTTCTGGGATTATCGGAATAGTCCAGCAAAAGCTTCACCTTACCCTCAGGATCCTTCCCCAGAATGCGCAGCATATTTCTTATATTCATCTGCTCCATTCCAATAAGAAGGTCATATTTGTCATAATCCTCCCTTGTAAGCTGAACAGCACGTTTTCCGGAAACATCCGTGATCCCGTGCTTTTTTAACTCCTCTCTTGCAGGGGGATATACGGGATTACCCACTCCGTTCCAGATCTCCTCGCTGGAGGTGGCGGCACTTGCTATATGGAAATCCTCCTCCCTACC
>JAILBX010000234.1 GCA_024680675.1 Lachnospiraceae bacterium
TCTGCCCCTGCTTCCTCTGCTCCTTCAGCAGAAGGCTCTATGTCCATTCCTTCGGGCATATCTAAGCTCATAGACTCGGGTATTTCTGAATCTGTTCCTTCGGGCATATCAAAGTTAAGCCCCTCCGGCATCTCGAAGTCTAAACCTTCAGGCTTTTCAAAATCCAGGGCTTCATTGGCTGCCCCTGTTTCTTCTGTGCTTTCAGCAGAAGACTCTATATCCATTCCTTCAGGCATATCTAAGTTCATAGACTCAGGTATTTCTGAATCTGTTCCTTCAGCAGCGGGCTCTATATCCATTCCCTCAGGCATATCGAAGTTCATACCTTCAGGCATATCAAAATTCATAGACTCGGGTATTTCTGAATCCATTCCTTCGGGCATGTCAAAGTTAAGCCCCTCCGGCATCTCTGAATCTGTTCCCTCAGGCATGTCAAAGTTAAGCCCCTCAGGCATCTCGAAGTCTAAGCCTTCAGGCTTCTCAAAATCCAGGGCTTCATTGGCTGCCCCTGTTTCTTCTGTGCTTTCAGCAGCAGGCTCTATGTCCATTCCTTCGGGCATGTCGAAGTTCATACCTTCAGGCATATCAAAATCCAAGCCTTCCGAAACTGCCCCTGCTTCCTCTGTTCCTTCAGCAGCGGGCTCTATATCCATTCCCTCAGGCATATCGAAGTTCATACCTTCAGGCATATCAAAATTCATAGACTCGGGTATTTCTGAATCCATTCCCTCTGGCATATCAAAGTTAAGCCCCTCCGGCATCTCAAAGTCTAAGCCTTCAGGCTTTTCAAAATCCAAGCTCTCAGGAACTGTCTCTGCTTCCTCTGCTCCTTCAGCAGCGGGCTCTATGTCCATTCCTTCAGGCATGTCTAAGCTCATACCTTCAGGCATGTCAAAATTCATAGACTCAGGCATTTCTGAATCCATTCCTTCAGCCGCCCCGGACTCTAAAGAGCTTTCATTTTCAAAACCCATATAGGGATCCGGAATAACGGAAATATCCGGATCTTTAGGCATATAAAAATCAGACCCCAACTCTTCTTCAAAAGATTCGGTTGGCGCCTCATCCATATTTTCAGTATTGTTTTCTTCAGGCTCCGGATTCGTTACGCTTCTTAATAACGCATCCAAATACTCTTCAGAAGTGGGCATTTTTTATCCTCCGACATAAACGATCTATAACCCAATCAACCTGATTAGCAGAAGCAGCTTTTAATCCTGTATATTTATCAGTCGTACCCTAATTGTATATGATACCATAGATTAACAGTCAAAGACAATTATAATTTATCCCTTTTAAAGATCAGATATCAAAGTAACAAAAAACCCCGAACAGATCATCCATTCGGGGCTGATATTCAAAAAATATATATTAATTTGGAAGAAGAAGCTTGTCGATCTCCTCCACCAGTCTTCCGATCTCAGGCTTTGACATTTGTGCATCAGCACCAAGAGCCTCACCCTTCAATCTCATTTCCTCGTTAACAAGGGACGAGAAGATAACAACAGGAATGTGCTTAGTCCTGTCATCAGATTTAATTAACTTTGTAAGTCTGTGTCCATCCATCTGAGGCATCTCGATATCAGTTATCACAAGATCTACGCAGGAATCAAGGGTTCCTTCTGTAAGGCACTTATTAATATAGTTCCAAGCCTCCAAACCATCTTCTGTCCTCTTCTGCTTAACATATCCTGCAGTTGAAAGAGCATCGGATATAAGCTTATTAAGGAGATGTGAATCCTCTGCAATAAGAATAGCAGCATCACTTCTGTCTCTTTCGGAAAGCCCGGCAACATCTGTAACCTTAAGACCGGTTTCAGGGCTGATATCAGTAACGATCTTTTCGAAATCCAAAATGATAACGAGTCTGTCCTTAAGCTTTATAATACCTGTTGAAATACCATCATCCTCATTGTTTATAGTTGCATCCGGCTTAATAATGTCCTTCCATGAAAAACGACTTATTCCAATAACCTTGTCCACATGAAAAGCAACATCCAGCTTATTAAAGTTTGTAATAATAAACAGTCCCCCCGGAGCAGATTCACCAAGCTGAAGTGCATTTTTAAGACTGATGGCTGTTATCATAGTCTCTCGCGGCATAAATATTCCTTCAATACTTGGGTGAGCATTAGGTACCGGTGTAACAGGCTGATACGGTATAATCTCGCGGATCTTTGCAACATTGATCCCGTATGAATTATCCCCTATTTTAAACTCCAGTATTTCTAGTTCGTTTGTTCCGTTTTCCAACAATATCTTTGTGTCCATACCTTCACCTCATCAAAAAAATTATACCTACCAAACAGTATTATAGCATAATATCTTAAAAAATACACAAAAATTAAATTATTTTTGCAAATAAATCGTTACTTTTTACAATGGAAATCCCTGATCTCCGCTTTCAGTAACAATAATCAACTGCATTGATTGAATATTCTGTGCAATTTCGTCTGTAACGTCAAATACAAGTATTGTGTCTATAGATTCTCCCGGCTGAACCGTGCCCTCATAAGACTTAAGATCATTAAGTAATATGGTCATCTGCTGATTTATACGTTCTGTGTCGTTGATCAGCAATCTTATTCTTGCATTACTGTCTATAACCCTGCACTCCAGGGGGCCTCCCGTAGGATTATTAAGATCAAAATGCAGGATAAGAAGCTTTTCCCCCTCATCCGCTTTCATAGAAAAGAAAAGGGAGTCATTTTGTTCCTCTGGATATTGTTGACAAAGCTCATAGTTTTTATAACTTATATTAAAGTCCGGCACACCCAAAGCTTCAGATATCGATCCCTGAGCTACCAGCTCTTCCTCAGGAGGCACTTCCTGGCCTCCCCCATCTTCCATTGGAGGCATGCCTTCCTCAGGCATATCTCCCCTTTCCGGTATATCGCCCTTATCCGAAGAAACCTGCATATCCTTACCATTACCTCCTTCCTCCATGCCTTCAGGCGGATTCTCACCTTTAGGAGGAATAGTAGGAAGTGGCACATAGGGCTTATAAGTCAGTTTGTTATAGTTTCCCTTATCGTATTTTAAAATAAGACCCGCGGCATATTCCGCAGCCAGCCTCTCATCTCTTGCAATTTCTTCATCTGTCATTCCATTTACATTTTCTTTTTTCCCACATCCTAAGATCAAGCCTGCCATTATCACAAAAAGTCCTGAAATTGTCAGTGTTTTCATATAAATTTTTTTCATTATCATCGTTCCTCTTTTAAAAGACTCTTTCTTACGAATTATCCCCCATCTCTAATTCAAACCAGAAAACGACTCCATTTTCCTTATTGTAAACTCCATATTCTCTTCCAAAGGAATCTGCTATTGCCTTAACTATAGATAATCCTATTCCACTGCCGCCATATTCTCTGGTTCTTGCCTTGTCAACCTTATAAAACTTATCCCAAAGCTTTGTGATATGGCTGTCAGGAATATTATCACCGGTATTAAAAACCTCAATATGGGCAAGCTGCCCCCTTTCTTTAACAGAAACCTCCACCTTCTTTTCATTTTTTGCATAATGAATGGCATTTGCAAGATAATTGTTTATTATCTGTTCGGTTTTAAACTCATCAGCCTTCACATATATGGGTTCATTCTCATTAAAGATAATACAAACCTCGTTCTGTTCTGCAAGAAGTTTAATGTTACTTATACAGTTTTTTATAACAAGAGAAAGGTCAAAATTTTCAATATTTAACTTTTCCTTACTGTTTTCCAGCTCATTGAGTTCCAAAAGACTTTTTACCAAAGTGTTCATTTTTTTGGACTCATCAATTATCACATCACAATAAAAATTCCTGCTTTCTTCGTCAGAATTAACATTGTCCTTCAGACCCTCAGCATATCCTTGAATAAGAGCTATAGGTGTCTTTAGCTCATGGGATACGCTTGACAAAAACTCTGTTCTCATCTCTTCAAGCTCGATTTTTTTGTCAAGATCATACTTAAGCTTGTCATTAGCAGTCTTAAGATCCGATATGGTAGCTTCAAGCCTTTCAGAAAGCTCATTTATATGCTCTCCCAATACCGCGATCTCATTATGACCTCCGCTGCTATACTTTGCATCAAAGTCAAGATTTGTCATCCT
>JAILBX010000252.1 GCA_024680675.1 Lachnospiraceae bacterium
AGTCACGGATTCGGAATATGATTTCAGCTTTTCCGGACTCAAATCAGCAGTTTTAAACTATCTTAATAAGGAAAGAATGGCTGGAAGGGATATTGTTGTTGAAGATGTTGCCGCTTCTTTTCAAAGGGCAGTAACAGATGTGCTGACAGAACACGGTATCAGAGCCGTCATTGAAAGGAAAGAGGATAAGATTGCTTTGGCAGGAGGAGTTGCCTCAAATTCTGCATTGAGGTCTTCTTTTGAAAAAGCCTGCGAAGAGAACTGTATAAAGCTGTATTATCCTTCTCCTGTTTATTGTACAGATAATGCAGCAATGATAGGAGTGGCAGGGTATTATGAATATATAAGAGGTGTAAGATCCGGACTTGATCTTAATGCTGTACCAAATCTTAAGCTGGGAGAAAGATAGATATGAAGTATAAAAAGTCTACGGCCATAGTTCTTGCGGCAGGGAAAGGAAGCCGTATGAACTTAGATGTTAAGAAGCAGTTTTTTATGCTATCAGGAAAACCTGTCTTATACTATTCCTTAAAAAAGTTTGAGGAAAGTTTTATTGAGGATATAGTTCTTGTAGCTTCAGAAGAGGATATTGAATACTGTAAAAATGAGATTATTGAAAAGTATAAAATAACAAAGGTCAGAGACATTGCAGTTGGTGGGAAAGAAAGGTATGACTCTGTTTTAAATGGACTTCTTAATGTATCAAAGGATACAGAATATGTGTTTATTCACGATGGTGCAAGACCTTTTCCGGATTTGGAAATGTTAAAAAGAGCTTATGAAACAGTAGATTCAAATGGAACAGCAGTAGCTGCAGTGGCTGTGAAGGACACGATAAAGACAGCTGATGATAACGGCTTTGTGATCGCTACACCTAACAGGAATTCAATGTTTATCATTCAGACTCCACAAGTGTTTAAATATGAAGAAATAAAGACAGCTTATGAAAAGCTTCATTATAATAGAGAGCTTCTTAAGTCTAAGGAAATAATGATAACTGATGATGCAATGGTTATGGAGCATTTCGGAAGTCGTAAGATAAAGCTGTTTGAAGGAAGCTACAGAAATATTAAACTTACAACTAAGGAAGACCTGATACTGGCGTCAGAATTTTTGACAGTCGGTTTATAAGATGATAAAATACGAAACGGAATTTACACTGATATACATTGTTTGTAATCAGGAGATCATATATGGAAAAAGTAAAAGTTGGGGACACTATAGAGAAGGTCAGATCAAATAGAAGCTGGTATTTTTTCATTGCCGGAGTAGTAGTTATTTTTATGACAGTTATTACGCTTTCATATTATAGCACCAAAGACAAGATTAATGAGGTGGTAAGATATAATGCAGTGGAAGTAACTTCGGTATATGTCCAGACGCTGACTGAGAATATAAAAGCTGAAAAGCTTATGATAGAAAAGATTGCTGAAAGTCTCGCAGATTATAGTCTAAATGGTAACGATAAAAATCTGGCAAAGAGTGCATTAAGTCAGCTGAGTAATACAGGAGATTTTAGCCTGGTGGCTTATGCTGATCTTGAAGGGAATGTTATTTCGATCGAAAGTGGAGAAGAAATAAATATTGCTGATAATGAAGCATTTATTTCAGCGAAGAATGGAAGAACCACAGTATCCCAGTATGTAGATAATCAGTCCCCGGGAATGAATTCATTGCTCTTTTGTACTCCCGTAAAAACTGCCATAGGTATTAAAGGTGTGGCCATAGGATGCATATACTCTGAAGATATTGCTGTGATATTAAATTATGCATCTCTTGGTGATAATGATCTTATGCTTATTGACGAAAATATGAATATTTACGGAGTAAGTGCAAATTCAAGCAGAAATCCTCAAAAAAACAAATTTGATTTTTATCTGTCAAGATATGAGTATGAGGACGGGGGAAGCAGAGATTCCATAATTGCAGATATAAAGGATGAGGGTAAGGGCGCTTATACTTATACATTTGGGGGAAAGGAGCTGCTTCTTGCTTATGCACCTGTTGGTATAAATGACCTTTATCTTATTAAAACCGAAAAAAAAGAAGATGCTTATGAACCCTATAAGTCGGTTAGGGTTGGAATAGAACGCTTGTATATGTTATTTGTTATTGTATTCTTTGTAATGCTTGCCTGTACTTTGATACTTGTAAAACATGTGATCAAAACCAGGGAAAAGAATTCAAAATATAACATGATAGATAATGAAAAAAAGTCAATGACATACACATACAATCCTACTTCAAGGGCTGTAGAACTATCAGGAGCTGTAGAACAGACGTTTGGCCCTTCAATAGCATCTTTGGGAACAGTAAACATTGTTACGTTAATAGATATGCTTCATCAGGATGATCAGGATCTTGTTAAGGATATTACAAAGCGTGCTATGGCAGGGGATTCCAAGTTCATGACCGAGATAAGGATAAAGGATCTGAGTGGAGATTACTGCTGGTATAAACTAACCGGTATTTTTGTAAGAAATTCAAAAGGCAATGTAGACAAAGTTCTTGGTAATATCCAAAATTCCAATGAGGAAATAGCTAAGGAACAAATACTCAGAAATAAGGCGGAAAGCGATCTTTTGACAGGCCTTCTTAATAAAGTAACCATGGAGGATTCGGTAGATAAGATCATTAGAGAAAGGCCCTATGGAATTTATTATTTTTACATAGTGGATCTTGATAATTTTAAGGCAGTTAATGATAATCTGGGTCATTCTACAGGCGATAATGTACTTACCGATGTGTCCGGAAAGTTAAGCAGAGTATTTTCTGAATTTGATTATATTGGAAGGATCGGAGGAGATGAGTTTGCTGTTTTGCTTGTGATTCCTGAGAATATGAGTAATAATGCATCAAATCTTGTAGAGGTAAAGGCCAAAGCAATCTGTGACGCAATAAGAAATACATACACAGATGGATTGGTAAGGATAGAAGTCTCTGCCAGTGTAGGTATATCAATGTATAAAAGAGATGGCTATTCCTATCAGGAGCTTTACAAGCATGCCGATCAGGCTCTTTATATGAGCAAGAAGAATGGTAAGAATCAATATAATTTTTATGATAAAAATATAGATTATGAAAAAGTAAAGTACAAAGGAGAAAGACATGAGTAAGACATTTGACGATCTATTAACTAAGGTTTCTTCCTGTTCAAGGAAAAAGGTTTCCGTAGCGGCTGCCCAGGATCAGCCGATCTTAGAGGCAGTGGATGAAGCAAGAAAAAGGGGAATAGCAGATGCTATACTCGTTGGTGATGAAGAGAAGATAAGGGAGATCGCTTCAAAAATTAACATGGATCTTTCTGAGTTTGAGATCATTAACGAACCTGACATGGAGAAGGCTGCGTTAAAGGCTGTATCTCTGGTTCATGATGGTAAAGCAGATATGTATATGAAAGGTCTTACTGATACTAAAACCTTTTTAAAGAGTGTTCTTAATAAAGAAGTTGGTTTAAGAACCGGAAAACCCTTGTCTCATGTTTGTGTCTTTGAGATTGCAGGTATGGACAGGCTATTGTTTCTGACGGACGTGGCTTTCATTCCCTATCCGACACTTGAGGACAAGGTGGCTATGATAGATTATACGGTAGATATAGCGAAGGCCTGCGGTGTAGATAACCCCAAGGTTGCTCCTCTTGCAGCGGTTGAGGTTGTGAATCCAAAGATGCAGGCTACTGTAGATGCGGCTGAGCTTACAAAGATGAATGATGAAGGTAAGATAACAGGGTGTATTGTTGATGGTCCTCTTTCATTGGATCTTGCCATTGAACCGGAAGCAGCAAAACATAAGGGAGCAACCGGGAGAAAGATAGTTGGAGATGCAGATATACTGGTGTTCCCGGATATACATGCAGGAAACATTTTTTACAAGGGTGTTGTACATCTAGCTGATGCAAAGAATGGAAATATCCTTACAGGGACCAAGGCTCCTGTTGTCTTGACCTCAAGATCTGACAGCAAAGAAGTAAAGATAAATTCTATCGCATTAGGTGCGGTTGTTGCTGAAACGCTAAAAGGAGGAAACTAATGAAGAGTTTGATTATTAACCCGGGATCTACATCTACAAAGATAGGTGTATTTGAAGATGAGGAACTTCTAT
>JAILBX010000266.1 GCA_024680675.1 Lachnospiraceae bacterium
AAGTATAACAAAGCGATCCTTGATAAGGACGGCAGCTGCTATAAATGCGCCTCAGTGATCAATGACAGCGGTAACGGAAAAGTTACCATAATAATTAAAGGCCAGGGTATATATGGTGGAGTTGAAAAGTTCGTCATAGACACAAGACCCGGAAAGGTGAAATAAAGTTTAATAATAATGCATCAAAAATGCATTAAATCTATGAAAAGAGCTCAGGGAAAGGATTTCCTTTCTCCGGGTTCTTTTTAATAAGATCTGAAAGATAGTGTAATTTTTAATACTATATGATATAAAAAGAATTATGAAACCCAAATAGATCATATATGAAAAAGGATGAACAGTATGAAAAAGTTTTTAAAAGAAACCATGGCCCTGTTACTTGTCTTTGGAATGATTTTTTCTAAGCCTTTATCTGCATATTCGGCAGTAGTCCCGGATAAAGGATATCTTGCCGCTGAAACTCTGAGCGAAGAAGCTGATATCGCTCTTTCTGAAGAAAAGGGTAAATCCTACGGGCGTCTCCTTGAAAATGATGAAGATGTCAAAGCATCAAAAAATGCAGAGGAAGAAGAAAGCTTAAGCGAGGAGCTTCCGGCCAGATACGATCTTCGTGATTTAGGCTATTCCACCTCTGTAAAGAACCAGAATCCCTGGGGAACCTGCTGGATCTTTGGAACCCTGGCTTCTGCGGAAAGTAATGCTATTAAGAATGGAATAGCAAAAAGTGATGTGGATTATGCGGAAAGGCATCTGGCATACTATGTTTATAATAATTACTATATAGAAGGTGATAAAAGACAGGGTATAAACGATCCGCTGGGAAATACCGAGGGAGATTATGCCGTATATGAGTATGAATCTAAAAATCTTTATGATGCCGGTGGAAGTGAAGTCAGGGCTCTCTTTTACCTTCTGGGATGGAGAGGTCCCGCAAACGAAAATGATTTTCCTTATACTGCCAAAGAAGCTCCTGCTGTAAATATGGATAACATCTATAATAAGAGCCTGGCTCATTTACAGAATTTTGGAAGGATCAATGTAAAAAGCCAGCCTTTGCAAGTGAAAAAAGCTCTCATGGCCCATGGAGCTCTTACTGTTTCTTATTCTGATGATGACAATTATTATTGTGATAAAGGTCAATATTATTGTACAGACAATATTAATAGTGGACACCATACAGTAGCCCTTATAGGCTGGGATGATAACTATGCCTTTGGAAAGAATAAAAAGGGAGAGCAGCCTGAGAGGAATGGAGCCTGGATCATAAAAAATTCCTGGGGGACGGAAATTGGCTGCTTAGATGAGGGTTATATGTATATTTCATATGAAGATGTGACCTTAAGGGAAGCTTACTACCAGGAATATGAAAAAACAGATAACTATGATAACAACTATTTCTACAGCGGAGGTGTCATCGACAAAAGCTTTAATGGAGCAAATACCTATGCAAATGTTTATGAAATAAAGAAGGGAAATGAACTGCTAAAGGCTTGCGGAATAGCTGTTAATGATACTGATGTAAATTATGAGCTTCAGATATATAAAAATCCCAAGGATCCTACAGACCCTGAAAGCGGAGAAAAAATGCTTGCTGATCCAATAAAGGGAAAGACCACCTTTGAAGGCTTCTATACAGTGCCCCTTACTCACCCTCTTTTATTGTCAAAGGGAGATAAGGCAGCTGTGGTATTCTATCTTTATAAGGGTGATGCTCTTAGATCAGGAGAAGAAATAAAGGTTTTTGTTGACTCAAGTGATGATGTGGATCTAACGGAAGATAAACCGCAATATTATACAAAGGAAGAAAGAAATCAAAGCTTTTGCTCAAAAAAAGAAAAGAATTCAGATGGTATATACGAAGGCAAATGGAATGACTTAATAGATGAGGCTCCTTATCCCCTGACTGCCAGGATCCATGCGTATACAGTAAACACAAGCTGGGGTATTGATTTTAGGGAATTAAATAACTCTACCATCAGTCTGGGAGTAGGGGAAAGCTATCAGCTTAAACTGGCTGAGGGCAGTACCTCTTCCTTTACTGATCTTACTCTTAATACGAATAATGCTTCTATTGTTGAAATATCTGAGGAAGGAAAGCTGACGGCAAAAGGAGCAGGTCTTGCTTTAATTACTGTTACCGATAAAAACGACAAGAGTAAATATCAATATGTTTATGTGCTTGTGGAATCTGTTTTTTCCGATATAAAGGTAAGCTTTAAGGATAAGAATACAAGCTATCCTTATACAGGAAAAGCTATAGAGCCTGAAGTTATAGTTACTTTAGGAGAAAAGCAGCTTGTTAAAGATGAAGATTATACTGTAAGCTATGAAAATAATACGGCAGTGGGAAGCATAACTGAAAGTCCTTCATCCTATCCCTGCGTGATAGTATCGGGAATTGGTACTTATAAGGACTCCGGGTTAAAGAGAGTCCCCTTCACTATCGAAAAAAAGAACCTTAATTCAGCAGAATTCAGGTTAACTTCCGAATATACAAAGATATATTATTCAGGGAAAGAAAATAAGCCCTATGTGAGTATAGATTGGAATGGTACCATATTAAAGAATGGCAGGGACTATGATGTTAGCTACATAAATAATATAGAAATATCCACAGGCAGTGAAGCAAAGCCTGCTGTGATCGTAACCGGAAGAGGTAATTATGAAGGTACCCTCACTCTGGAATTTGTCATCGAGAAACGGCCTTTTGATCTTTGGGTGGATGGAAGCCAGGATAATAAGCTCTACAATGTAAATTATACATATTGTGCAGATGAGATAAAGCCTGATAATCTGAATGTATACTGGTATGAACAAAAGCTTACCGAGGGTAAAGACTATACAATAAAGTATGATAATAATATAGATGCCTACGATATCTCAAAAAGCAATGCAAACGATACTGAGGCACCTGCCATTATAATAACCGGTAAGGGAAACTATGCCGTATGCAAGAGCAGAATATTGTTTAATATAAAGCCGGCAACTCTGGACGAAAGCTTTGCCGATAAAACCATTCTTGCCTTTCGTAAGGGTAAGGTACAAAAAGGAAAGACCAGGGTAAGCTATATATCAGCTGATAAAGATATTATTCGCCTTAAAGAAAATAAAGATTACAAGCTGGAATATGATAAAGCATATGCTGTAGATAAAGACGGAAATAAGATTGAGGATTTTAAAGGAGTCCTCCTTTCCGATATAGGAAGCTACAGGATTCCCATCAAGGGGATAGGCAATTTTTCCAATGATGGAGGTGAAAGCTTCTTTGAAGAGACTATTCAGGATAAAAAGGAAGCTCTTAGTCTGTTTAATATTTCCAAAGCCGTATTTAAGATTGGCGATAAGGTTAACCCGGATATCACCAAAAGCTGGCAAATGGATAAGAAATATATTGACTTAAGCAGTGAAAGCTATAAGCTTATCTATACCATAGACGGAAAGGAAAAGGAGCTTAAGGAGTATAAGCCGGGTGAAGATCTTAAGAACTGTGACTATGTTGTAAGCTATAAGAACAATGACGGTGCAGGAAAGGCCACAGTGATCTTTAACGGTATAAATAATTTCACGGGAAAGCTGACAAAGACCTTTACCATAGAGAAAGCAAAGCTTAGTTCCGGGCAGGATAAAGCGGGAGGAACATATTCAATATATGGCCTTGAAGGATCCTGTAAATATGTTAAGAACGGTGTGACTCCGAAAATTGACTTAATATACACCCTTAATAATAGCGGTGTATCATTGAAAGAAGGTAAGGATTATACTGTAAAATATATAAACTATAAAGAATGCTTTGATAAAAAGACTCTTAGCCAAAATTCCGCCTCTGCTCCTGCGGTTATAGTAACAGGTAAAGGAAACTACTCAGGAACTCTTAAGGCTGCTTATGCTATAACAAAATCAAGTATCTTTGATCTTGGAGGTTATTCCTATGCAACAGATATAAAGTATACGGGAAGACCTTTTAAGAACATGAGTAAGCCTGCAATATACATATATGATGACAACGGAGAGCGCTTAAAAGCAGGAACTGACTATGAAAAAGAGCCAAGCTACTTCTATGAAGAGTCAGTAGAGGTCACAAGCAAGACTGATAAGGCCAAGATATCAAGGGCTGCCGGTGATAAGATAGAGGATACAGATATCATACCTGCAGGAGCAAAGCTTATTGCAATGGTAGAAGGTAAGAATAACTATACAGGCACGGAAAAAGGATTTATCTCAACCGTGATTATTCCCTTCTCCTGTTATGATCCTAAAAATGATATTTCAAAGTCTGCTGTCAGCTTAAATGATAAGGGTAAGGATACAGTAAACAGGAATATAGGTAGATCCTTCACCTTGGATGAGGATGAGATAGACGTAAAGTATAACAAAGCGATCCTTGATAAGGATGGCAGCTGTTATGAATGCGCCTCAGTGATCAATGACAGCGGTGACGGAAAAGTTACCATAATAATTAAAGGCCGGGGTATATATGGTGGAGTAGAAAAGCTTAACATAGACGCAAGAGCCGGAAAGGTGAAATAAAGTTTTTTCGCAGGTGCCGGGTTCAAGCCCGGTACCTGCGGGATTGCGAAGCAATCTGATTTATAACTTTATTTCACCTTTCCGGGTCTTGCGTCTATGACGAACTTTTCAACTCCACCATATATACCCTGGCCTTTAATTATTATGGTAACTTTTCCGTTACCGCTGTCATTGATCACTGAGGCGCATTTATAGCAGCTGCCGTCCTTATCAAGGATCGCTTTGTTATACTT
>JAILBX010000269.1 GCA_024680675.1 Lachnospiraceae bacterium
TATGTTTTCTATATCTTCAAGGTGCTCCATAACCACCTTGTATTCCAGCTTCTGTTCATCTATATCCTTTGAACAGCTGGTCATCTGCTCACAGTGATCCCTGACAAACCTTTCTCTTTCCTTATAGTCAAGAACATTCAGATTTTCCCTTTTCAATGAAGGAGAAGTCATCACGTCCTTTACATTATCTCCTGCGTCAGGCCTGTCCTTATATTCTTCTAAAAAATCATCATCGAAAAGATCCTCGTCAAAGCCCAAGGTCTTTTTGATCCAATCAAATAATTTCATATGCAGTCCCTGTTCCCTTAATTCCTGGTATTTGACATGCTCCTTCTGTACTGATCCTTCCATTCGTCAAGGCAATAAAGAAGCTTATTGTAATATTCCGAAACCTTACCCGACTCCTTTGCCTTTCTAAGTTCCTTTACCTCTTTATAATGCTCTCCTGACTCATCCGGTATCTTATACCTTTTTACCCTGTCTTCTACCTCAAAAAGAACATCCTCTTCAAAGCCCTGCCTTAAAACAAATCTTCCGTATCTCTCCCTATTCATAAGAAGTCTCATAAGTACAAGATACGATATGAGAGATTCTCTCTGCCGCCCCATCCTGTAGGCTCTGTTATAGCAATCTGCCGCCCTGTCCATGAGAAAGAGCCTTACATAAGTCGTCCCCATATTATGAAGTACACTGCTGTACAGTTTAATATCGTATTCTTCGTCAACACTTTCTAAAATAAAGCGATATTCATCCAAAGCATGGTTATATCTTCCCGAATCAAGCATCTTATCTCCCCGAACCTTGTGCTTCCAGAATTTATCCATACCGGAATTTTCAATAAGGGTAGTCTTTACTGCTTCAAGCTCCTCACCCGATGCATAATCACATGAAAAAAGAATTTCCATGACGAAGTCTTCAACGCTGCATTTGCTTCTTAACATAGCCCTTAAATTATGACCAAGCTCTGCCATGTTGGCTTCTTTTATTAAAAATTCGCAAAGCTCCTCATCCAAAATGTCCTCATCCACAAGACAGGCATTGGTCATTAAAAGATAGCAGAGCTCTTCCACCGAGTATATATTTATTCCAAAGGAAACCATAAAATACGGATTCCTGGCCAGTGCTCCACGGCACAAGATCATATCAGACATTTGTCACCATCCTCTATGTCAAGAGTTTCTTCCCACTTCAGTCCACTTGAAGCAAATATATCTCCAAAGCCCATATCCCAGGCGCTGGCCCTGAGACAGGATTCTGACTTGAATTCTATTTTCAGTCTTATCCTGCTGGTTTTTGTGGGCCTCTTTGGAAGTCCTTCAAGTACCATCTTAAGGTTTTTAGGTTTTTTACCGTTAAGGGGTGTGATCAGCATAGTTATTTCATTGCTTTCCTTTAGCAGAAATTCTATGGTTCTCCCGGCCTCAAACCAGTTTTCCCCTCCATCGGCAACAGCAATATATTCTTCATTACTGCCTATATCCATCTTCATTCCAAAATTGAATTTAAGCTTTCCTTTTCCGAGAAAGACAAATTCCTTCATAAAGGGAGAGTCTGTAATCTTATCCCTGGCATAAAAACAGGCTCCCTTGGCATACAGGTTTTTCCCCTGAAAAACCCTCCTGCCCATACACATATACTTTATGGTCTTTTTCAGATATCCCGAGTCAAAGCCATCCCCCAGAAGATAAATGGTGCTGACGCTTTTACCGGTCACATAGTCATGTACTCTTTCAAGTACATCCTCATCAAACTCGGATACAGCCTGAGGATCCTCCGGATTTTGCAGCATTATATCCGGCATCATTATATCCTCAAAATCAAAATTTTCCAAAAAGCCTACCTTAGGCTTTGTTTTTCTGTTAATGCTGAAATGCTGGCCATGCAGACCTTTACCGCTGTAATCAAAAATCACCACCTCCCTGTCCCATATTTCCTGGGGCTGGTGGATCATATACTGATATGTAGTCTCTGCATAAGTCTTAAAGCATATCCTGTCCCGGGTTATGGGCATAGCATCCGCTACCCGGTTTAAAAGCTCCATGGTCTTTTCATCAAGCTCATCTACTGTTATCACAAGAAGCATAACCTGATCAGGTGTGGTGATCCCTGAAAGCTGAGTCAGGGTCTTCCTTACAAAAAGAACCAAAAGATCCCCTGCGTCATAGGCCTCTTTTTCAATCTCAAACTTTCCTCCGGCTCTGGCAACTCCCAAAAACTTGCTGGCTATGACTCCATTGCCTTTAGCCCCTTCCCTCTGGGCATCTGTTCCGTAATACCACTGGTTTACTCCCCCTCTCTTGCAAAGGACTGTGGGTATTCCCAGCTTTCTTTCCTCTCCCTCCTGAGCCAAGGATAAAGGAGCTTCTTTATTCAGTTCCACATAACTTATCTGTGTTACCGTATCATTAAGATCGTATCCGATCACATATTTTTTCCCCGGCATATTACCTCTCCACCAACATTTTCAAACTTCAATCTCTTATATCAGCTGCAGCGATCCCTTTCTTATATTCAAAACAAAGATCAGAGGATATTAAATGCTCTCTCGGTAAAGGAATCTATCTCAACATATTCCTCCATAAGATTTAAAACCGTGTTATCATCCTGAAGAGTATTTGCTACTGCCATATCGTTTATCATTGTATATCTTGAAGTGCTTTCGGCATAATTAGTCTCCGAGAGACTGACAGAATCACTGTGGGTAAGCCTTTTTTCCCCATCCGGGCCTTCATCCATAATGTAATATTGGAGGTTTTCTCCAAAAAAGAGGATAAACTCCCTGGAAAAAACTCCTCCGAATAAAGGAGTCATTTCCTCAGTCACATAGTGCTCCTTATCCCTGTCTGTCTGCTCGATCAGATAGTGGAGATAAACCTTATGGCCGGGATCTGTCCTGTATTCTATGATAGTCTTATCATCATAGGTCATAAGCTCAGGAACGATGGCCCTGTAAGCCCTGAAAAAATCATAATACCAGTTCCTGCGTATATATCCCAAAAGGAACTCCTTGAGCATTTCCTTATTACTGTCCTTTTTATTTCTCCCCTCTTCCGCATAGTACTTAAGAACAGCCAGCTTACAGGCATCATTCAACTGCTCCCCATTTCTGTAATTTCTCTCTATATGGTAGAAAACCCTGTCTCCTGCCAGCCTCAGTCTTGCAAAATATTCATAGCTCTGATAGGAAAGATAGGCCATCTCTATATTCAGCCTGCTGCCGGCTCCCACATATTCTTCAAAGAGCTCTTCCTTTTCACCTATGCTTGTTCTTGTGTACATCATTTGGATCAGAAGTCTTTCTCTCAGATTCTGACACTCAACCATCATTTGAGAGGCCGCCCTCCAGAGATTTCTCAGCTCCTTGGTAAGGCCCTCGTAATTATCGATCAGATACTTAAGAGTAAGAAGGTCGTATTTTCCGTTTGTAAAACAATAATGGGCAAACTTTATAAGAGCTCTGTCACTTCCCTCATCCTTAAGGGCTATCATATGAGAACATATCCTGACACATACCTTTGACGCAAGCTCCTCCGATCCATAGGCAAGCACATATTCATAGGCCTTTTCATACATTCCCCTTTTTACCATATACTCTATAAGCTCTGACCTGCTTCTGCCGTCTAATCCCGAAGGATCCAGCTTTTTTAAGTACTCATCAAGAACAGGATACATATTGTTTTCATAATAATACTTTAACAAACCGACCCTTATACTTTCCTTATAAGACTCTATTACCTCATCCGACTCCACAAGCTCTCTGCAAAAATCTATATTATCGTGGTCGATCACAACATATCTGTGCCTTAAATTACATATGTAAAGGGCAAAGCCCGGATTCCCCTTTATATAATTCTGTATTGCTCTTAAAAAGAGTGCATCCTCCATTACCCTGCGAAAATACTTGTTTTCAATTATGAAGCGGTTACCCTTTTTATCCTCCAGAAAAGCCGTAAAATCCCTGGTATATATAACAGGATAGGAATAACCTCTTTCGATGGGATAGATCTTCTCCCCCTTTAAGGCTTCTTCTATTATTACCACATTTGCCATTTCCTTATCCATAACAGATATTTCATAGGCAAACAAAATTCTTACAAAATGCTTTGCGATATCGGGATTTATCAGCTGGACGTAGATCACATCTTCATATATCCTGGCTAACTCCCTGTTCATATGCTCCTGCAGTATCTGTTCTATGGCAAATATCTGCATTTTTTCCCTGTTTGCTTCATAGAGAGAAGGATTTTGTGCCTTATGATCTATAAGATTTGCATAAAGCATTGCCATTTTTTCATAACCCAGATCATTACTGTAGCCAAAGTACATAATTACAGGTTTTTGTATCATACTGTCGTAATCAAAGGGTATTGAATACATATAATACTCATAAAGTCTTGTTATATTGATATCATTCTCTACTCCCAGACTGTACCATTTAAAATATGCTTCCTCGGTTTTGTTGTTTTTTATAAGCAGAGTACAAAGAGTCTCTACTATCTTCTCATCCTTTGTAAGATCATAGGCCTTCTCAAGTATTGTAACCACCGCATCCGAAAACTGTTTCAGACTGTCTGCCAGCTCCGTTACCCTTTCCAAAAGCTCCCTGTCCATTTTAAAGTTCTTAAGAGCAAAATATATGACTCTTATTTCAATCTCGGTAAGCTTTTCAAGAGCAGCCGGATTTGCCGTATAGTAGTTATATGCCTCAACATATAAAATAGGACTTGAGCAGCCCTCCTTAAACTGTTCTGTAAGCTTGACCATTCTTTTTTTGCCGGAAACAGACAGTTCTTCATCCAAATAGAGCAGGATCCATAAAATAAAGGGGCTTTTACACTTGTGTTCATATATCCTTCTTATTTCGCCGCAAACCTCATTCACAAAGTCTTCCTTGCGGCTGTAGAGGGCACAAAGATATCTGTAGTAACAGTAAATCTCGTCACTTTTATCGCTTATCTTCATTTCTGCTCCCACATGATCCAATATCCACTTTGCCTCTGTGGCTCTTCCCTCCGCCAGTAAAAGTTGAACCTGGAATAACCTGGATAAAGGGTTTTTTGAATCAAGAGAGTTCATCTTTTCAACTATCCCCATGGATTCTCTTATCCAAACCCCGGAGTTTATCTGCTTTGTTCTGAAGGCTATGTATTTTTTTACCAGGAGGAGCTTCAGTCCATCAAGCTCCCTCTTTTTTAATTTATTTTCCTTTGAATTATCCCTGTAAGAAGCGGTTATGAAAAACTCCAGCTCCTTTCTGTTGCCGGTTTTCAAGCTTATCCTTCCAAAATTCTTTCCGGCATGGAGTTTTTCCTCTCTTATGTAGAATGTGAGATTAAATATGTTTCCTAAAAAATCATCAATAGTTATATTTTCTTTTTCAATCTCTATAAAGTCACTGTCTGAGCTGACCCTAAGGCCCACATAACCCCAGGTGCTTTTTTTTACTGATATCTCACATTTAAGGTCTGAGCTAACATCAGTAAACTCATAGGCTGTTCTTTCGCTGCGATAGTCTATCCTTTGCTTTTTTTTGATGGATCTTAAAAAAAGCTCAACATTCTGCTCATTGCCCTTTATCCTGTTATATCCCCTGTATTTATCGTAATGAACCCTGTCATTCCCCTCTAATACATACTTAAAGTCCTCTGAATAGAAAAGCCTTACAGCTTCCTTCCAATCCATCTGGGCAGAGTTTGAAAAATGAAAAAGATTCTTTACTTTTCCATAAGCAGTCTTTGAAACATTTTTTACTATAGTGAAAACAAAGGGTATATAGTACTCCCCCACATTTGATACTATCTGTATATCTCCCTTTATTATAGAGCCCACCTCAAGCCCCTTTGGGCTAAATACATAAGAAATCTCAAAGGGAGCTTCCGTAAATTCTTCTTCGGCGCATTGAAGCCTCATGCTTGATGAAAATATACTTCCCTCTACCCTTGATCCTTTCTCATCATTACTGCTTTTTTCTATTTTAAAAGAGCCCTCGTATATACCGTCCACAGGAACATCTGCCTCTATTTTATGCACAGAAAAAGTGAGCTTTTCTCTTTCATATTCAAAAAGCCCTTCCTTTAGCTTGTCGACGATCTCGTACAAGTTTCTCACCACACTACTC
>JAILBX010000270.1 GCA_024680675.1 Lachnospiraceae bacterium
TATGTTTTCTATATCTTCAAGGTGCTCCATAACCACCTTGTATTCCAGCTTCTGTTCATCTATATCCTTTGAACAGCTGGTCATCTGCTCACAGTGATCCCTGACAAACCTTTCTCTTTCCTTATAGTCAAGAACATTCAGGTTTTCCCTTTTCAACGAAGGAGAGTTCATCACATCCCTTACATTATCCCCTTCGTCCGGCCTGTCCTTATATTCTTCTAAAAAATCATCGTCGAAAAGATCCTCGTCAAAGCCCAAGGTCTTTTTGATCCAATCAAATAATTTCATATGCAGTCCCTGTTCCCTTAAGTCCTGGTATTTGACATACTCTTTCTGTATTGATCCTTCCACTCGTCAAGGCAATAAAGAAGCTTATCGTAATATTCCGAAACCTTACCTGACTCCTTAGCCTTTCTAAGCTCCTTAACCTCTTTATAATGTTCTCCTGACTCATCCGGGATCTTATACCTTTTTACCCTGTCTTCAACCTCAAAAAGAACATCCTCTTCAAATCCCTGCCTTAAAACAAATCTTCCATATCTCTCCCTATTCATAAGAAGTCTCATAAGTACAAGATATGATATGAGAGATTCTCTCTGCCGCCCAATCCTGTAGGCTCTGTTATAGCAATCTGCCGCCCTGTCCATGAGAAAAAGCCTTACATAAGTGGTCCCCATATTGTGAAGTACACTGCTGTACAGTTTTATATCATAGTCCTCGTTAATGTTTTCAAGAATAAAGCGGTATTCATCCAGAGCATGGTTATAGCGTCCTGAATCAAGCATCTTATCTCCCCGAACCTTGTGCTTCCAGAATTTATCCATGCCGGAATTTTCAATAAGGGTAGCCTTTACGGCTTCAAGCTCCTCCCCTGATGCATAATCACAGGAAAAAAGAATTTCCATAACAAAATCTTCAACCCTGCATTTACCTCTTAACATAGCTCTTAAATTATGACCCAGCTCTGCCATGTTGGCTTCCTTTATTAAAAATTCACAAAGCTCCTCATCCAAAAGGTCCTCATCCACAAGACAGGCATTGGTCATAAGAAGATAACAGAGCTCTTCCACCGAATATATATTTATTCCAAAGGAAACCATAAAATACGGATTCCTTGCCAGTGCTCCATGGCACAAGATCATATCAGACATTTGTCACCATCCTCTATGTCAAGAGTTTCTTCCCACTTCAGTCCACTTGAAGCAAATATATCACCAAAGCCCATATCCCAGGCGCTGGCCCTGAGACAGGATTCTGACTTGAATTCTATTTTCAGTCTTATCCTGCTGGTTTTTGAGGGTCTCTTTGGAAGTCCTTCAAGTACCATCTTAAGGTTTTTAGGCTTTTTCCCGTTAAGGGGAGTGATCAGCATGGTTATTTCATTGCTGTCCTTCAAGAGAAATTCTATGGTTCTTCCTGCCTCAAACCAGTTTTCCCCTCCGTCGGCAACAGCTATATATTCTTCATCACTGCCTATATCCATTTTCATTCCAAAATTAAATTTAAGCTTTCCTTTTCCAAGAAAGACAAATTCCTTCATATAGGGAGAGTCCGTCAGCTTATCCCTGGCATAAAAACAGGCCCCCTTGGCATACAGGTTTTTACCCTGAAATACCCTTCTGCCCATACACATATATTTAACGGTCTTTTTCAGATATCCTGAGTCAAAGCCATCTCCCAGGAGATATATGGTACTGACGCTTTTACCGGTCACATAGTCATGAACCCTTTCAAGCACATCCTCATCAAATTCGGATACAGCCTGAGGATCCTCCGGATTTTGCAGCATTATATCCGGCATCATTATATCTTCAAAATCAAAATTTTCCAGAAAGCCTACCTTAGGCTTTGTTTTTCTGTTAATGCTGAAATGCTGACCATGCAGGCCCTTACCGCTGTAATCAAAAATCACCACCTCCCTGTCCCATATTTCCTGGGGCTGGTGGATCATATACTGATAGGTAGTCTCAGCATAAGTCTTAAAGCATATCCTGTCCCGGGTTATAGGCATGGCATCCGCCACCCGGTTTAAAAGCTCCATGGTTTTTTCATCAAGCTCATCTACTGTTATTACAAGAAGCATAACCTGATCGGGGGTTGTGACTCCCGAAAGCTGTGTCAGGGTCTTCCTTACAAAAAGAACTAAAAGATCCCCTGCGTCATAGGCCTCCTTTTCAATCTCAAACTTCCCTCCGGCTCTTGCTACTCCCAGAAATTTACTGGCTATGATCCCGTTGCCTTTTGCACCCTCTCTCTGGGCATCTGTTCCGTAATACCACTGATTAACTCCCCCTCTCTTGCAAAGGACCGTAGGTATTCCCAGCTTTCTTTCCTCACCCTCCTGGGCCAGGGATAAAGGAGCCTCCTTATTTAATTCCACATAACTAACCTGCGTTACCGTATCATTAAGATCGTATCCGATCACATACTTTTTCCCCGGCATACTACCTCTCCACCACCATTTACAAACTTCACTGACTTATATCAGCTGTATCGATCCATTTCATATTTTCAAAGCTAAGATCAAAGGATATTAAATGCTCTCTCGGTAAAGGAATCGATCTCCACATATTCCTCCATAAGATTTAAAACCGTGTTATCATCCTGAAGGGTGTTTGCTACTGCCATATCGTTTATCATTGTGTATCTTGAAGTACTTTCGGCATAATTGGTTTCTGAAAGACTGACTGAATCACTGTGAGTAAGTCTTTTTTCCCCATCAGGTCCTTCATCCATAATGTAATATTGCAGGTTTTCTCCAAAAAAGAGGATAAACTCCCTGGAAAAAACTCCTCCGAATAAAGGAGTCATTTCCTCAGTCACATAGTGCTCCTTATCCCTGTCCGTCTGCTCGATCAGATAATGGAGATAAACCTTATGACCGGGATCGGTCCTGTATTCTATTATGGTCTTATCATCATAGGTCATAAGCTCAGGAACGATAGCTCTGTAAGCCCTGAAAAAATCATAATACCAGTTCCTGCGTATATATCCCAAAAGGAACTCCTTGAGCATTTCCTTATTACTGTCCTTTTTATTTCTCCCTTCTTCTGCATAGTACTTAAGAACAGCCAGCTTACAGGCATCATTCAACTTCTCGCCATTTCTGTAATTTCTCTCAATATGGTAGAAAGCTCTGTCTCCTGCCAGCCTGAGTCTTGCAAAATATTCATAGCTCTGATAGGAAAGATAAGCCATCTCTATATTCAGCCTGCTGCCGGCTCCCACATATTCTTCAAAAAGCTCTTCCTTCTCCCCTATGCTTGTTCTTGTGTACATCATTTGGATAAGAAGTCTCTCTCTCAGATTCTGGCACTCGACCATCATCTGAGAGGCTGCCTTCCAGAGATTCCTAAGTTCCTTGGTAAGACCCTCGTAATTATCGATCAGATACTTAAGGGTAAGAAGGTCGTATTTTCCGTTTGTAAAACAATAATATGCAAACTTTATAAGTGCTCTGTCACTTCCCTCATCCTTAAGGGCTATCATATGGGAACATATCCTGACACATACCTTTGACGGGATCTCCTCCGATCCATAGGCCAGCACATATTCGTAGGCCTTTTCATACATTCCCCTTTTTACCATATACTCTATAAGCTCTGACCTGCTTCTGCCATCTAATCCGGAAGGATCCAGTTTTTTTATGTATTCATCAAGAAGAGGGTACATATTGTTTTCGTAATAATACTTTAACAAACCGACCCTTATACTTTCCTTATAGGACTCTATTACCTCATCTGACTCCACAAGCTCTCTGCAAAAATCTATATTGTCGTGATCGATCACAACATATCGATGCCTTAAATTGCATATGTAAAGGGCAAAGCCGGGATTTCCCTTTATATAATTCTGTATTGCCCTTAAAAAGAGTGCATCCTCCATTACCCTGCGAAAATACTTGTTCTCAATTATGAAGCGGTTACCCTTTTTATCTTCAAGAAAAGCGGTAAAATCCCTGGTATATATAACAGGATAAGAATAACCTCTTTCAATGGGATATATCTTCTCCCCCTTTAGGGCCTCTTCGATTATTACCACATTTGCCATTTCCTTATCCATAACAGCAATTTCATAAGCAAACAATATTCTCACAAAATGCTTTGCGATATCGGGATTGATCAGCTGAACATAAATTACGTCTTCATATATTCTTGC
This sequence comes from Lachnospiraceae bacterium, assembly GCA_024680675.1. Lineage (GTDB taxonomy): Bacteria > Bacillota > Clostridia > Lachnospirales > Lachnospiraceae > UBA2868. The sequence continues at coordinate 4,159 of JAILBX010000270.1, forward strand.
CAGCTCCCTGTTCATATGTTCCTGCAATATCTGTTCTATGGCAAATATCCGCATTTTTTCCCTGTTCGCTTCATAGAGAGAAGGATTTTGAGCCTTATGATCTATAAGATTTGCATAAAGCATTGCCATTTTTTCATAACCTAAGTCATTACTGTAGCCAAAGTACATAATGACAGGTTTTTGTATCATACTGTCGTAATCAAAGGGTATTGAATACATATAATACTCATACAGTCTTGTTATGTTTATATCATTTTCTACCCCCAGACTGTACCATTTAAAAAATCTCTCCTCCGTTTTGTTGTTTTTTATCAGCAAAGTACAAAGGGTCTCTACTATCTTCTCGTCCTTTGTAAGATCATAGGCCTTCTCAAGTATTGTAACCACCGCATCCGAAAACTGTTTCAGACTATCTGCCAACTCCGTTACCCTTTCCAAAAGCTCTCGGTCTATTTTAAAGTTTTTAAGCGCAAAATAGATGATCCTTATTTCAATTTCAGTAAGCTTCTCAAGGACAGCCGGATTTGCCGTATAGTAGTTATAAGCCTCAATATATAAAATAGGACTTGAGCATCCCTCCTTAAACTGTTCTGTAAGCTTAACCATTCTTTTTTTACCTGAAACAGACAGTTCTTCATCCAGGTAAAGCAGGATCCATAGAATAAAGGGGCTCTTACACTTATGTTCATATATCCTTCTTATTTCGCCGCAAACCTCGTTCACAAACTCCTCTTTACGGCTGTAGAGGGCACAAAGATACCTGTAATAACAGTAAATCTCATCACTCTTATCACTTATCTTCATTTCCGCTCCCACATGATCCAATATCCACTTTGACTCAGTAGCCCTTCCCTCCGCCAGTAAAAGCTGAACCTGAAATAACCTGGACAAGGGATTTTTCGAATCCAGAGAGTTCATTTTTTCAACTATCTCCATGGATTCTCTGATCCAGACTCCGGAATTTATCTGCTTGGTCCTAAAGGAAATGTATTTTTTTACAAGAAGGAGTTTTAGGCCATCAAGCTCCCTTTTTTTCAGCCTCTTTTCCTTTGAATTATCCCTGTAAGAAGCGGTAATGAAAAACTCCAGCTCTATCCTGCTGCCGGTTTTCATACTTATTCTTCCATAATTCTTTCCGGCATGGAGCTTTTCCTCTCTTATGTAGAATGTGAGATTAAATATGTTGCCCAAAAAGTCATCAATAGTTACGTTTTCTTTTTCAATTTCTATAAAGTCACTGTCTGAGCTGATAGTAAGGCCTACATATCCCCAGGTGCTTTTTTTGACTGATATCTCACATTTAAGGTCTGAGGTGACATCAGTAAACTCATAAGCTGTTCTTTCACTGCGATAGTCTATCCTTTGCTTTTTTTTGATAGATCTTAAAAAAAGCTCAACATTCTGCTCATTGCCCTTTATCCTGTTATATCCTCTGTATTTATCGTAATGGATCCTGTCATTACCCTCTAAAACATACTTAAAGTCCTCTGAATAGAAAAGCCTTACAGCTTCCTTCCAATCCATCTGGGCAGAGTTTGAAAAATGAAAAAGATTCTTTACTTTTCCATAGGCGGTCTTTGAAACATTTTTTACTATAGTAAAAACAAAGGGAATATAGTACTCCCCCACATTTGATACTATCTGTATATCCCCCTTTATTATGGAGCCCACCTCAAGACCCTTTGGGTTAAATACATAAGAAAGCTCAAAGGGAGCTTCCAAAAATTCTTCATCAGCACATTGAAGCCTCATGCTTGATGAAAAGATACTTCCTTCTACCCTTGATTTTTCCTCATCATTGCTGCTTTCTATTTTTAAAGAGCCCTCGTATATACCGTCCACAGGAACATCTGCCTCTATTTTATGCACAGAAAAAGTGAGCTTTTCTCTTTCATATTCAAAAAGCCCTTCCTTTAGCTTGTCGACGATCTCGTACAAGTTTCTCACCACACTACTC
>JAILBX010000279.1 GCA_024680675.1 Lachnospiraceae bacterium
AACACCATAGGAAAGGAAGAGACCATGAAGTCTATCCTTGAGGAGGCTGCCGCAAAGAAGGTTTACGGACTGGGAAGATGGGGTGAATGGCAGCATTATAATTCGGATCTGGTGGTAAGTCTTGCTCTTCAGATGGCAAAAAAGCTTGAAGGGTAAAGGTAGAGATACTTAAAGCTTGATTATAAGAAAGACGGGGTTACATTGATATGAAGACAAAGGACAGGCCTGAATGGCTGGATGACGCGCTATTTTATGAGATATACCCTCAATCCTTTATGGACAGCAATAATGACGGGATAGGAGATATTCAGGGTATAATTAAAAAGCTTGATTATATAAAGGATCTTGGCTGCAATGCCATATGGTTGAACCCATGCTTTGAATCACCCTTTTATGATGCGGGCTATGATGTGACCGATTATTACAAGGTGGCAAAAAGATACGGAAGCAATGAGGATCTAAAGCAGCTTTTTGATCAGGTGCACAAAAGGAATATGCATATTATCTTAGACCTGGTTCCCGGCCATACCTCAGTGGAGCATGAGTGGTTTAAGGAGTCCATGAAGGCTGAAAGGAATATATATACCGACAGATATGTATGGACGGATAAGGTATGGGAGCCGATTTCGGGCTATGAGGCCATAAGGGGCTATTCGGAAAGAAACGGAGCTGCAATAGTGAATTTCTTTAGTCATCAGCCGGCTCTGAATTACGGCTACTATAAGGTCAGGAAAAGCTGGCAGCAGCCTATGGATGCAGAGGGGCCAAAGGAAACCCTTAAGGAAATGATGAAGATCATGAAATTCTGGCTGGATATGGGCTGCGACGGTTTCAGGGTTGATATGGCCGGCTCACTTGTTAAAAATGACAAGGAGGGTCAGGGGAATATTAAGCTCTGGCAGCAGGTCAGAAGCTTTCTTATAAAGGAGTACCCGGAGGCAGTTATGATATCGGAATGGGGAGAGCCTGACAAATCCCTTAAAGGGGGCTTTCATATGGACTTTTTGCTTCATTTTGGACCCTCCCATTATAATGACCTCTTTAGATGTAAGAATCCTTATTTCTCAAGTAAGGGAAAGGGAAATTGCAAGAAATTCGTAAGAAAATATGTTGAAAACTATGAAAAAACCAATAAAAAGGGACTGATCTGCATTCCTTCCGGAAACCATGATATGGTGAGACTTTCAAAAAATCTTGGTAAGGATCAGCAAAAGCTGGCCTTTGCCTTCCTTCTCTCCATGCCGGGAGCCCCCTTTATCTACTACGGGGATGAAATAGGAATGGAATATAACGAAGAGCTGCCTTCAAAGGAGGGAGCTTATGAAAGAACCGGATCAAGAACCCCTATGCAGTGGGATGACAGTAAAAATGCCGGCTTCTCAGAGGCAGACAAAAGCATGCTCTATCTGCCGGTAAACAAGTCTGCAAAAAAGGTCAACGTTAAAAGCAGTCTTAAGGATCCCGATTCTCTTATAAATGAGATCAAAAAGCTTATAAAGCTAAGGAAGAAGCATGAAGCTCTTTTAAACAACGGAAATATTGAATTTATCAATGCAGCCTACCCCCTTTGCTATGAGAGATACAGCAGGGAGGAATCCATAACCGTTGTGATAAATCCTGCCGATAAGGAGGAAAGCATAAAGGTTAAAAAGGGAGAGATCATATATTCTCTGGGTAAGGGTGCCATGATTAAAGACGGAAAATGCACTATAAATGGAAAAAGCGCCGTTTTTATAAAGAATGAATCATAATATGGAAAGACTAAAATACCGGGAGTTTTCGGAGGTATAAAATGATAGTATTACCAATATATAATGTTATCGCTCTACCTGACACCACTATTTACTACAAGGGTGAAAGATATGTAAAGTTTACGGGGAGAGAGCCTGTTCTTGGGGAAGAGATCACCCTCATGGTCAGTAAAACAGATATCGACAGAGTTTACCCTAAAGCGGATGATTTTTATCCCATTGGTCTAAGGGGGATCATAAGGGAAATAGGTAATAACGGATATATAGCTATTGATATTAAGGAAAGGGTGAACATAGAAGAGGTAAAGCTTGATCCTGAGGAGCATTACAGGGCTAAGGTTTCCAAAAGAGGAGAAATAGAGGATCTTGATCCCGAGTCCGTGGCGGGAAGATTAAAGGCAATCAAAGCAGAGATCATACGGGCATCTGAGGGCTATGAATGGTCTTCTCTTATGAGAACCTACATTGTTCAGTGGAATACCATTGAAGAGCTGGCGGGAGTTTATTCTCTGTGGATGGTAAATGCAAATGATGAAAAGTATATGACCCTGACCATAGACAGTAAAAAGGAAAGGTTTGACCTTCTTGAAAAAATGCTCTATGAAAGCCTTGAGATCACCAAGGTAAAAAATCAGGCCAGCACCGCCCAGGAGCAGGATTATAAAAAGCTCTACAGGGAGTCCGCCATCAAAAAACAGATGGAATATCTTCAAAAAGAGCTGGATGATATGCATCCGGAAAACCTTTCGGATATCAGGAGCTTTGAGATAAAGCTTCAGAAAAGCGAAATGAATGAGGAGGCAAGAAAAGAGGGAGAAAAGGTCTTAAACCGTTTGAAATCCGAGGGACAGCACAGTGCCGAAACAGGTATGCTCATGGATTATCTGGATCTTTTAACCTCCCTTCCCTGGAAGAAGGAGCCTGCTGAAAGGATCTCCTTGGAGGAGGCTGAAAAAGTACTGAACAGGGATCATGCAGGCCTTAAGAAGGTAAAAAAACGTATTATAGAGCAGATAGCGGTAATGAATTTAAAGGGTTCTCAAAACGGCTCCATACTTCTCTTTGTAGGCGCTCCCGGGACAGGTAAGACCAGCATAGGCCAGAGTATAGCCGATGCCCTTTTAAGAAAATACGTAAGGATAAGTCTTGGAGGCGTAAGGGACGAGGCTGATATCAGAGGACATAGAAGGACCTATATAGGCTCCATGCCGGGAAGGATAATCGACGGTATCAACAAGTGCGGAGTATCAAACCCCGTTATGGTTTTGGACGAGGTGGATAAGCTGTCCCAGAGCTATAACGGAGATCCGGCATCCGCCCTTTTGGAGGTGCTTGATCCTGAGCAGAATGTAAACTTTACCGACCACTATTTAAATGTTCCCTATGACCTGTCGGATGTTTTGTTTATCTGCACTGCAAATACGGTGGAAACTATTCCCGAGCCTCTGCTTAACAGAATGGAAGTGATAGAATTTCGCGGTTATACTCCTATAGAAAAGGTGGAGATAGCAAAAAAGCACCTTCTTCCCAAATCCATGGAGTCCGTGGGTCTTAATAAAAAGCAGCTTTCCATAACAGTAAAGGCAATAGACAAGATAATAGGCGAATATACCAGAGAATCCGGAGTCAGAGGACTTAAGAAGCGCATTGACAGCATATGCAGAGGGGCGGCAGTCAGGATATCCAAGGATCCGGAAACAAAGGTAAGTGTGAATGATAAAAACCTGGAAGATATACTGGATATGAACCCTGTCCATCAAAAGAGGGTAAAACGCAGTGCCGAACCGGGCATAGTCACAGGTCTTGCCTGGACTCAGGCAGGGGGAGATATCCTGTATATAGAGACCATGTTCATAAAGGGAGAGGGTAAGATCATAATCACGGGACAGCTTGGGGATGTTATGAAGGAATCTGCCCAGATAGCTGTAAGTCTTGTAAAGTCCTTCTTCCCGGATAAGGCGGATATGTTTAAGGAAAATGACCTGCATATCCATGTTCCTGACGGAGCTACTCCAAAGGACGGCCCTTCCGCAGGTATAACCCTTACAACAGCTCTTGCATCCCTGGTAAGGGGAAAGAGCCTGCCCCCTAACATAGCCATGACAGGTGAGGTATCTCTTCAGGGAACAGTAAACCCCATTGGAGGTCTTATGGAGAAGCTTATGGCTGCCCACAGAGCCGGGGTAAAAAAGGTATTTATACCTGAAGAAAACCTTATGGATCTGAAGGATGTGGCAACAGAGGTTAAAGATAATATAGAGATAGTTACGGTTAAGAAGGTTAAGGAGCTTTTAAAGGAGCTACAGATCCTTTAAAAAGTATTAAGAGATTAAAAGACATTTATAATATAAAAGGACAGGAGGAAGCTATGTTACATGAAGAGTTTGCTATTCAGGTAGAGGGATCCTTGCCTGAAACAAAAATGGTTACCTATATACAGGAGTATACGGACAGGATTGCTATTAAAAAACGCCCCCTTATACTTATGTGTCCCGGAGGAGGCTATGGCTTTACTTCTCCAAGAGAGGCGGAGCCTATGGCATTTGCCTTTCTTAACATGGGATATAATGTGGCCATACTGTATTATTCCTGTTATCCTGCCCACTATCCTACGGCCCTTTTTGAGGCTGCCACTGCAGTGAAGCATATCAGGAAAAATGCGGAGAAATGGCATGTAGATCCTCAGGGGATAATAATGCAGGGCTGCTCCGCAGGAGGACATCTTGCCGCTTCCTATTGCTGCTTCTGGGACAGAGATCCCTTAAAGGACTTTGCAGGTAAAGAAGAGCTTAAGCCAAACGGTCTCATATTAAGCTACCCGGTCATCAGCTCCGGTAAATATGCCCACAGAGGATCCTTTGAATGTCTTATAGGTAAGGAGCATGTGGATGAAAAGGGTAATGCTCTGGATGAGAAGGGTAAGGAGCTTCTGGAGAAGACCTCCCTTGAAAAGCAGGTAGCTTCCCAGCTTCCCCCCACCTTTATATGGCATACCTATGAGGATAAGTCGGTTCCTGTAAAGAACACCCTTCTTTTTGCGGATGCCCTTTATGACGCAAAGATACCCTTAGAGCTTCATATCTTTCCCAAGGGGGCCCATGGCCTTTCTCTTGCAAGCGAGCTGACTGCCGAAGACAGAAAAAAAGAAGTTCAGCCCGCCTGCCAGATATGGATAGAGCTGGCAAAAAGCTGGTTAAGGGAATATTTTCCTCTATAAAATTTTGAAAGAGAGAGGTTCAGATGGAGCTGGAACAATTATTAAAGGAAGTAGATCACAAAAGCTATCCTGCCTATAAAAGCCTGAAGGGAAGATATCCCTTTCCCTCCTATGTTTTGTCCATCGATCATGTTCAGGGAGATCCCTTTGCGGCTCCCTCAAGTGTAAGCCTGCATATAAGCAGGGAAAAGCATGGCTTTCCAAAGGATAGCTATGAAGAATACCACAGGAGGGTCAGACTTTCAGACTTTCTTTTAAGAAGCTTTGCAAAGGCAATAGCAAGGTATGACAAACAGGCAGGGGGTTCGGGAAAAAGCGGTGTGATCTCTGTAAGCAGGCCAAAGCAGGAGATTCTGGAAAGATCTGCTCTTACCATAGATCCAAAGACAGGCATGCTCATAGTAAGACTTTTAGTGGGCTTTCCGGCAGCAGGCCGAACCACTCTGGCTATGGAGCTTAAAAAGATCCTTATGGATTATCTGCCAAGGGCTGCAAAGGAGTCCCTTTACTATTCTGCTGTCCAAAAAACTGAGCTTGAAAAATGGCTGAGTCTGGCAGATGACCAGAAGGCCGTAAGGGACAGGCTTTCAGACCTGGGACTTGTGGCCTTTGTGGCTAACGGTTCCATACTTCCAAGAAGGAGCGGAGTGGATGACAGACCTATGGAGAAGGCTGTCTCTTTTTCCTCTCCAAAGGAGCTTGAACTGACTATTGACCTTCCCGGCGGCAGAAGTATAAAGGGTATGGGCATAAAAAAGGGTATCACCCTTATAGTGGGGGGCGGTTATCATGGAAAATCCACTCTTTTAAAGGCCCTGGAAAGAGGAGTATATGACCATATACCCGGAGACGGAAGGGAAATGGTAATAACCGAGCCCACTGCCATGAAGCTTAGGGCTGAGGATGGAAGATCCATAAAAGAGACAGATATAAGCCCTTTTATAAAAAATCTTCCAAACGGAAAGGATACCACGAACTTCTCCACTGAGGATGCCAGCGGCAGTACTTCCCAGGCGGCCTGCACCCTGGAGGCTCTTATGGCCGGAAGCAATACCCTCTTAATAGACGAGGATACAAGTGCCACAAACTTTATGGTGAGAGATGACCTTATGCAGAGAGTTGTTTTAAGGGATAAGGAACCTATTACCCCCTTTCTCTACAGAATGCGTCAGCTTTTTGATGAAAAGGCTATATCCACTGTTCTGGTGGCCGGAAGCTCGGGAGCATTTTTCTCTGAGTCCGACTGCATCATACAGATGGATGAATACAGGCCCCTTGATATTACAGAGGAGACCAAAAAGCTTATTAAAGCTGAAAATATAGAGAGGGTAAAGGCTCCGGGAGAGCTTCCGGAATTAGAGGATAAAAGAATACCCCTTCCGGGAAAAGCCCTTAATGATAACAATAAAAGAGTAAAGGTTAAAAGTCAGGGTACAAACGCTCTGTCCTTAGGACATGAATCCATAGAGATAAGATTTGTTGAACAGCTTGTGGATCAGGAGCAGACAAACCTTCTTGGAGTCCTGCTTCGATATATGGAGGAGGAGCTTTTTGACGGGAAAAAGACCCTGCCTGAGTGTGTGGATATACTATGGGAGCTTCTTTCTGAAAAGGGAATGGCTGCCATAGTAAATAAGGGTGAGCTTCCGGGAAATCTTGCCATGGTAAGAAGGCAGGAGTTACTTGCCATGATAAACAGGTACAGAGGTCTTAATTTAAAAAAAGGTCATAAAGGAAATATTTGACTTTACGGGAATTTAATGTATACTCATCAGATGAGAAGGAAGCCTGCAGCTTATAAAAGCTGGATATGGCTTTAAAAAAGAGGAAAAAGAGGAGAAAAAATGAAAAGATTTATTGCTTTAATGATCACAGGAATGATGTCTGCTTCAATGGTCGCCTGTGCTGCCAATAACAATGCAGCAGCAGATAATGCAAAGCCTGAAGCAGAAGCCACAGAGGCCGCTGCTGAGCCTACAGAAGAGCCAAAGGAAGAAAAGGCCGAGGCAGGCCTTGCAAATCCCTGGTCAGACATTACCGAGGAAGAGGCCATGGAGATCATCGGTTACACAATGAAGGCTCCCAAGGGTGCAAGTAATGTAGTATGGAGCAAGATGGAGGATAAGGATGCTGAGCTTGTACAGCTTACCTTTGATCTTGACGGAATGACCTTTACCGCCAGGGTGAAGGCTGTAGAGGACGAAAATGAGGATATATCCGGATGCAACTATGAATGGACAGTTGAGGATGAGGTTACCCTTGCAAACTGGGGAGAGGGAAATATGCCCGGTAAGGTTTGCAGATATATAGGTGATGATGAAACTGTTGACCTTTGCACCTGGTACGATATAGAGACAGGCAATTCATATTCCCTGTCTGTTTCGGCAAAGGATCTTGACGGCTTTGATATCCAGGCTGTGGCAGAGTCTTTATATGCTGAGGATACAACTATGGATGGAATGGAAGAGGGTGAAGCCTCTGAGGATCATACCGAGATAGTTGACATTACAGGCTGTGAATCCCTAGATCAGATAATCGAAAAGCTTCCTGAAGGATCGGCATATTCAAAGGGAAAAATCTCAGATAAGGATGTGCTCTTTGTGGCTGAGGAGGTTTATGATCTCGATCTTGAAGACAAGGAAAGCTTAGGAGCCATAGATGCCGATATCTATCTTATAAGTGAAGACGGAGCCCCTGTTCATGCAGACTATGTTTCTGCCGGTGGTACAGCCTATCCCCTTACAATAGCTGATAAAAAGCTTTATGTGGCAGGTCCCCACTTTATAAGAAGAATGATCTTAGAGGATGATAAGATGCTCATTGAAGAAGAAGTATATATAGAATATGATGAGAATGGAAATCCTACCTATGGTCTTTACTCTGATACCGAGGAGGTTAAAGAGCCCCTCCTTGAGGATGACAGCAGATATGATGCTCTCAATGATGAATTTTTCGGTGGGGAAAAGGTCATATTCAGCAAGGTTGCTAAATAAGGCCCCAAACCTTAAAGCTATAAAAGAAGTTAAAGAAGAGCAGGCAAGTAATTGCCTGCTCTTCTGAGTAAATGGGTGATAAAATGGACAATAAAGAGAATAAGAAGCTGATTTCAATAAGGGTAAAGGATCAAAATGGCGATCATTCCATAGAGGCAGAGAGGGGCAGGGAGCTTTTTTTGGTCCTCAGAGAAAATGGACTTGCTCCTTTGGCCCCCTGCGGCGGAAAAGGGAAGTGCGGTAAATGTCTTATAAGACTTTTAGAGGGTGAGCTTGAAAGCCTTCCGGATGAGGGATCCTTTATAAGTCCTGCAGATAGAGAAAAAGGGCTAAGGCTTGCCTGCAGGAGTATCCTGACAGGGGACTGCCATATAGAGCTAAAGAGGGATCATAAGCAGGACTATCTGATCTTGGGAGATGAGTCCTTAAAGGAGGAAGCCTTTGAAGATGATCTTGCTATCGCCATAGACATAGGTACCACCACCCTTGCCTTTTCTCTTATTGCCATAAATAAGGAGATAAGCCTTGCCTCCTACAGCTCTATAAACAGTCAGAGAAGCTATGGAGCAGATGTCATATCAAGGATAAGTGCTCAAAGAGGGGGAAAAGCCTCAGAGCTTAAGGAGCTTATAAGAAGGGATATTAAGGAGGGGATAGAAGAGCTTATAAACCTTAAGGATATTAAAGTGTCCCATATAAAGGCCATAGCCATAGCCGGAAATACCACCATGCTCCACCTTTTCATGGGCCATGATACAAAGGGTCTTGGAGCCTATCCCTTTAAGCCCCATACTCTTGACCTTGAAAAAATGACCTTTTTTGAGCTTTTTAAAAGCCCGGAGCATAAGGAAGAAAAATTCAGGGACATTCAAAATATACCCATATATCTTCTTCCGGGTTTTTCTGCCTTTGTGGGGGCAGACATACTTTCCGGAGTTTATTCCCTTGCTATTTCAAAAAAACCAGAGGTCAGCCTCTTTTTGGATCTTGGCACAAACGGGGAAATGGTCTTAGCCTGCAAGGACAGACTCCTTATATCCTCTGCCGCAGCCGGTCCTGCCTTTGAGGGCGGAAATATCTCCATGGGAACAGGAAGTATAAGAGGAGCGGTTTCATCCCTTATAATAGACAGGGAGGAGGCTCCTGCTCCCTTAACCGTTGACGGTTTTAAAATAAGGGCCAAAACTATAGGGGATGCTCCCGCTGTGGGAATATGCGGAAGCGGAGTCATAGAGACTCTGGCAGAGCTTGTAAAGAACGGAATAGTTGATGAAACAGGCTGCATGCTGGAAAGCTATTTTGAAGAAGGCTTTCCCATAGCAGTTAAAGCCGATAAAAGCAAGGTATTTTTTACCCAAAAGGATGTAAGAGAGCTTCAGCTTGCAAAGGCTGCCATAAGAACGGGCCTTGACCTGCTAATAAAAAAAAGCGGCCTTGACTATGCTGACATAGACAGGCTCTATATTGCCGGAGGCTTTGGATATTACATGAACATAGAAAAGGCTGCTCTTATTGGTCTTATTCCAAAGGAGCTTACAAAAAGGACCCTTGCTGTTGGAAACAGTTCTCTTAAGGGGGCTGCTTTGTTTTTAAGGGAAATCTGCAAAAACGGAGGCTTTGAATTAGAGAGGGTTCAAGGAGAGCTGACAGAATTAAGACAGAAGGCAAAAGAGATAATTTTGGCAAATGAAGAGGACTTTAACGAGATCTATATGGACAATATCATGCTTGCCCCCTGACTTTTATGTGGAAAAGCACTGTTTTTTATGATAGAATGTCATGATACGAGTTGCCCTATATATTAAGGGCTTTAGAAAGGGATGGAGGTTTCTAAGTTGGAAAAGACGGTTATAGTAATGCCGGTAGCTAATGAAGAGGATACCATGGAAGGTGTTCTGACAGAGATAATGGAACTTCCCTATGACAATCTCTATGTTTACCCGGTTATTGACAGTTTTTCAAAGGACAGAACCGAGGAGATAATAAAGAAAATGGAAAAGAAGTATGACAGGATCAAGCTTATTTTCCACAAGGAGTCAAAAGGAGTTATAACCTGTTATCTTTATGGCTTTAAGATGGCTCTTGCCGATGGGGCCGTAAGGATAATAGAGATGGATGGAGGGGGAAGCCACAGACCAAAGGATATTCCCCTCTTTATAGAGAACCTGGACAAGGGATATGACTGTGTGTGGGGATCCAGATTTATGAAGGGCGGAGATATTGAAAACCATCCTTTTTACAGAAGGATCCTAAGCTCGGGAGGTACTCTGCTCTCAAATGTTGTCCTTGGTACAAGGCTTAAGGATATGACCTCAGGTTTTGAGGCTTTCCAGAGAAGGATACTTGAAAGCATGGATCTCGATGCCTTTTTGTCCAGAGGTCATATGTATCAGACCGAAATGAGATTTTACTGCCGAAAGCTTAAAACCATTGAGGTTCCCATTACCTATGTAGGCTCAAAGTCAAGTATAAAGCTTAAATCGGTGACAGAAGCTTTGAGTTTACTGTTCAAGCTTAAGAAGAATGAAAGCAGGGTATGGAAGAGAGAGCCTTAGGATGAATTTTAAAGAAAAGATATCGGAATATTTTGGGATAGAGGAAAATAAATACAGGATAGGAACAATAACGGCTTTTTTAGTCTTGATAACCCTTTTAGCCTGGCAGAGTGACGATGCTTACCATGCCTATGTCATGGCCAGGCATCTGGTGGAAGGCAACGGCTTTGTTTATAACATAGGAGAAAGGGTATCAGCCTCCTCCTGTCCTTTATTCACTCTTATCGTTGCCTTGGGATATTTCATAATAAGGAATATGTTTGTGGTGTCTCTTTTGATATGTGTGAGCTTTTCCACCATAGCCTACTGTATAGTAGTGAACTCTTTTTGCCGCACAAAGAAGGAGATAATCTTCACCTTTATAACCCTTATAGGCTGTATAAGCTTTATGAGCTATACCACGGCAGGGCTTGAAAACTGTCTGCTCTTTTTGCTTTCTGCCATATTCTTA
>JAILBX010000004.1 GCA_024680675.1 Lachnospiraceae bacterium
CCATCAAAATAAACATCTGCTGTGTGGGCAACGCCTTTGAAAACAAAGCGTATATTGCCTTTACAAAAGACCTCCTTCTCATAGATACCCTTACCTGTATAAGTCAGCGTATCCGGATAGGTCTGCCAGCTTGAAGGCACCATAACCTTCTTTTTTTTCGTATCTGCAGCTCCATCCATGGTATAAAAAAACCAAAAATCCTCTGAAAGCTCTCTTGTTTTTCTTATTTCATGATCTTTAAATAATCTATACATTTCTGTCTTCCTTATATTAAAAGCTCAGACTCAATTAATGAAAAGTCCACTGTATATTCTTTGCCGCTCTTAAGTACTATCATAACCCTTCCATATGCCCCGCTTTTATACCTATCCTCATATCTGATCTCGCTTATGGGGAAAATATCCTCTTCTGAAAAAGGCTCATGGCTCTCCCTGGTAATTACCTGGGAAATAAGACAATAGGGTTCTGAGGCATCATACTGGTTATTAAGGGTTATCTCTCCATAGGCCAGGATAGAATTTAAAGAATCAGGATTGCTTCCCTTACTCTTGATGATCTTCAGATCCTTATAACCATCCCATACTGTCATAGCCATCTGCTTTTCTCTTCCCATATGATCGTAGCCCTTAAAGATCACAGCCTTAGCCCCCTTTGATCTAAGCTCTGATATTTCTGTTCCATTATCCGGAAATCCATAGCTTCCCAGTGTAAACTTCACAGGTCTTCTGAAAAGCTTATGCCTGTCACAACGTAGGATGCCGTAGGGAAGGGCTATATCAGCAAGATTTATACCCTGGATCCAAAAAGACTCATCATTAAGATTATAGTCAAAATACTGTCTTCTATAGAGAACTCCATTCTTTTCCCCATGCCAGAAGGTTACGTTTGCTTTTTGTTTTTTCCCGCTGCATATATCGGTAAGCACATACTGCTGTGATTCAAGCTCACTGTACTTTTCACCGCTTTCCCTGTCTATAGGTGTAGATTCCCATGGATATTTTGTATTAAAGGACAGCTTTGAATAATTCCACATACCATGCTCATCACCGGAAGCCTTTACGACCTTTCCGCTTCTGAGTATGGTTTCTCCGTTAGCCCCATGATTTGAAAAGCAAAGAGCCGGCCCATTAAGGGTTGTCGTCATTACCTCACTTCCAAGCTTCTCCCAGTCTCCTTCATTTTCTTTCTCACTCCAGAAGGGATGATCCTTATCAAGGTGGAGACATAAGAAGGCCTTACCCAGCCAGAAGGGTGATTCTGCACAGGAATAGCCCTGTACTAAGGGTGAAAACTGTCCATAGAATCCAAGCTCAGGTATACCCTTGAAAAGCACATCATCCCTGCCTATAAACTGAAGTAGTGCCCCTGAGGATATCCTTCTTGCCCATCCGCAGTTTACTGTTGAATCATTCAAAAAGAGATTCCCGTCAAAGGAGCTGGTTGCCGCATTCCTGTATATACAGCTCCTGCCCCACATATTTACATACCCTTCTCTGTCAAAGAATCTCCCGTATGTCTTCATAAGCTCATTGGAGTTTTTTTCAAACTCGGCGGCTATCAGGGGAGCATGCTCATAACCATACCATCTGCACCATAGGGGAGCATAGAAATTAAAAGCCCAACAGGAATAATAATCAAAGGAATGTCCGTCTCTGTACCATCCCTGGCCAACGTAATATCCCAGAATAGCCTGAGCGTGGTCATACATTATCCTCTCATCTATTTCATATCCTTCATTATATAAAAATGCCATATCGAGCATGTTAAAAAGCCTCCAGTTCTGAGGCACTGTATTGGCTTTTGCAAAGCTTGAAAGCAGTTTGGCAATAAGATCCTTTTCCTCCTTTGAATAGCTGTCCCAGAGAACTGACTTTGAAGCCCAAAGCCCTATCACAAGAGCACAGGTCTCAACTGTCTGCTGGAAGGGTCTGAAGGGATCGGCATACTCCGTTATTTCCTGAAGCTCCTCATAATTGCTTATATAAACCGGATCTCCCTTTGTACAGCATCTTAATATATGCTTTTTATAATAATCTCTTAAGTTTATACCTGCTATAGTAAGCTTTGGATCATCATTGATAAGCACTGAAGCGATAAAAAAGGATCTTGTCAGTCCTTCAAATATCTCTGCCCTTCTCTCAGCATCCTGTATATCCTTTGCTGCATTAAGGTGGGGATAGGTGATTTTTGTTTCCTTTCTTGGCACTACAACCGGATCCTCTATAGAATTAAGGTTTTCAAATATCCCCTTTAAAAGGTATTTTCCCGCATCTATCCAGCTGTCTCTTGTAAGTCCTGTGTATGGACTTAGTTCATAATCTAAAAATAAAGGTTCATATTTCATGCTTTTTTCCTCTTTTACCATCCGAATCCGTCACCACATATGTATACCTTTTCCTGCTACCTTGCAAAGAGCTTCAATATAGAAGAAATCACCATAGATTATTGAAAACTCGTGCTTTTCATCATGAAATGCTGCTGTACACTTCAATAGAAGGTCATCCTCATTCTCATTCCAATTCACTCTGGAATCTGTAAGTGCCTTTAAAAGCTTCAGCCCATAGGTCCTATACCTGTCCGGATCACTGCATTCTTCAAAGGAAGCTATCTCAAGCATTCCGCAGGCTGCAATGGCTGAAGCTGTGGAATCCTCCCAGGTAACATCAGCAGGCTGGATAAAATCCACGGGGATAAGTCCGCTTTCAGGAATATTGCTGATAAAATAATCAGCGATTTTTTCTGCAGTTTTGAGATAATTTCTATCACCGGTATGTCTATAGCTAAGAGCGAATCCATAAATACCCCATCCCTGACCCCTTGTCCAGGAAGAACCATCCTTATAACCCTGGCCGCCGTAGTTTTTAACCTCTGCTCCTGTATTCACATCAAACTCAACAATATGCTTGACAGATCCGTCTTCCCTGACAAAATTTTTTAAAGCCTTATTGGCATGCTTTACAGCCACTTGTCTGTAACGGGGATCGTTAGTTGTCTCGCTGGCCCAATAAAGAAGAGGAAGATTCATCATACAGTCAATGATAGCCCAGCCTCTCCTGTCAATATCATCTCCATCCCAGTCATTCCAGGCACGAATGAACTCACCATTGGAATTGAACCTGCCTGCCAGATTATCGGCCGCTAATATAGCTCTGTTTTTTGACTCTTCATTTTTTGTCAATTTATAATTTGCAACAGCAGTAGGCAGCCACTTAAAGCCATTATCATGGTCAAGCATTCTGTAATTTAAAAATAACTTATCCAGTTTTTCTTCATTTTCAATGGCTGTCTTCCTGTAACACTCCTCTCCTGTTACATTAAACATAAGCCACATGATTCCTCCCCAAAAGCCATTGGTCCACCAGCCTATATCATCTACGGACTTATCATCATGAACTCCATTTACCGTTGTGTATGGAATCTTATCTTTAGACCTTTCATAAACCTGAGCCATCTTTGCTGTTACCTTCTTAAGGACATCCTCTGCCCATAATACGTTTTCTTTTTCCATAATCATCATCCTTTTACCGAACCTATCATAACTCCCTTTACAAAATATTTCTGAACAAACGGATATATCAATAAAATAGGTATCATACTAACCATTATGAGTGCGTACTTTATAACTCCAACCATGTCTGCCAGCTTTGCCTGAAGCTCAGGATCCGAAATGGTTGCCGGATCTATCTGACTGGACATCAGGATCTCACGCAGGAACAGGGTCAGTGGATATATACTCTTATCATGTAAATATATCATAGCATTAAAATATGCGTTCCAGTGACCTACGCCGTAAAAAAGAACAAGAACTGCTATGATCGCCTTGGATAAGCTCTTCTGTAGATGTCGCTAAAAGATTTACTTTGGTTCTTGTTTCCCCGGCATCTGATGGGAGCATGTAAAACTCAATGTTTATACCAAGCTTATCTTCAAGGTATTTGGTAAAATAATTATCCTCATAATCAGTTACCATACTGCTTTGAGTAAGCCCTACTACCAAAGTATTGTCTGATGATTCCGAAGCTTCTCCTGCGTCACTTTTTTCTGCGCCCGATGCAGCAGTGCTCTCCGCTCCGGAGTCGCCTACGGCAGCAGTTGTACCACCGCACCCTGTCATTACTCCAATCGACATAACAACAGCCATTCCAAGTGCCAATAGTTTCTTTCTTTTCATTTTTCTACCTCCACTTTAATTTACCTATATGCAATCAATCAACAGCATGGTCGATCGACACTTCATGCTCCGACCAGACTGCCAAGCCTGTCCACTCTTTATCTTCACCACTCCAGAAATTATCTTCCTCTTTTAATCCTAATGGTAAAAAAACCGTACTGCATAAATAAAGACTGCCTGTGTTTATGTATTCCTCAGCCAGCTCAGGCTGATAGCCACACACTCCGGGTCTTAAAAAGCCTTTTTGATCAAATAGCCCTGAAGAAGCCATAACTCTCTTTATTACTGCACTAAGCCCGCATCTTACCGCTGTTTCCTCTAACTCCTTTGGAAGCTTTTTCATGAGAGCTGCCTGAGAAAGCATATGGAAAACTCCAAATCTGTAAGTGATAGAACGTCCTACAACAGGGTAACTTCCATCAGGTGCTATAAGTCTTTCAAGGATAGCCGAGTATCTCATGGCATGTTTTTCTACTTCAGGTTTCATTTCTTCTATTTCAGGATGCTCTTTTTCAAAAAGGTTTACTAAATCCACATACATTGG
>JAILBX010000108.1 GCA_024680675.1 Lachnospiraceae bacterium
GTGGAGTACCTTATACAGGACGCTATCAGGAAAATGGCTGAAAGTGCCAATAAGTCCAGTGATGATGCAAAAGAGGAAATAAGAAATGCAAGCGATACAGGTATAGAGCATGGTAAGGCCATTATAGAAAAGGCAGAATGGATACAAGAGGATATAAAGAGCAGGTTTTAAAGTATGAATATACCTGAGAGTTTTTATGAGAGTGAAGTAAGGGAAGGGTTTTATGTACCTTCCTTTATGAAAAGATCCTGGGCAGCAACTCTTGAAATATTAAATGAGATAGCCATCATATGTGAAAGGCATGAGCTGAAATGGTGGATGGATTGGGGTAGCCTTCTTGCAACAGTAAGACATGGAGGCTTTATTCCCTGGGATGACGACCTTGATATCTCAATGATGAGGGAAGATTACAGGCTTTTTCTTCAATATGCTAATGAGGAGCTTCCCAAGGGCTATTTTGCAAATAATATCTTTAATAATCAAAGATTTGATGAGTTTCACACAAGACTTGTCAATACTACCGAGCTTGACAGAAGTGATGACTTTCTTAACAGAAGCCACGGATTTCCCTATCTTGCGGGGGTGGATATATTCTGTATAGATTATCTGAGCAGAGATGATAAGATAAATAAGCTCTATAAGGAAAGGATATTTACCATAGGCTCTGTAGCCAGTGCTATTCCGGGAGACAGTCTTTTAAAGGATGTGCCCCAATATGAAGCCGGCATAAGGGATATCGAAGCACTTTGTAATTGCCATTTTAAAAAGGAAAAACCTATAAGGCAGCAGATAAATATCCTTTGTGATAAGCTTATGCAGTACAGTCCCAAAAAGGAGTCAGATCATGCCACCTGTATGGTATTGTATACGGGAAGGGAGTACTTTGGAGGAGTTTTTCCAAAGGAGTTTTATGAGGAATATATCTATATGCCCTATGAGTTTTTAACGGTTCCGGTTCCCCTTCATTACAATGAAATATTAAAGGGGATATTCGGAAACTATATGAAGCCTGTAAGATCCGGAGGAGTTCATGAATATCCCTATTACAGCCAGCAGGAAAAGCTGCTTTCAGAGCAGGGGGAAAGGCTTCCGAGAGAAATATATGAGTGGGTATAACAGTAAAAAACCCAAAGCAGTATGTAGAAGCTGCTTTGGGTTTTTTCTTTCAGTCCTTATGTCATAAGTCCTCAGACAGGCATATCTCTTTGTATTTTTCAAGATCGGCCTTAGTAGTTACCTTAAAATTTCTTTCATCTCCTTCTATTATGGCCACATCCATACCATAGAGTATGGCGGGTTCGCTTGAACCCTTTATGTCATATATCCTGTCAGGGAAGAGAGCTTCTGTGGCCTTTAGATACTTTCCGAGTCTGAAGGCCTCGGGAGCCTGACCTGCATATATCTTCTCCCTTTGAAGGAGTGAGGAGATCACCCTTCCATCCTCTGACATATAAAGGGTATCCTTCATGGGAAGGGCGGGCATAACCCCATCATGCTGTTTGCAGCCCTCAAGGCAGTCTCTTATAAGCTTTTCGCTGACTAAGGGCCTTGCTGCATCATGAACTAAAACAATGTCTTCATCCCCACAGTAGAGGGAAATATCCTTAAGGCCATTATATATGGAGAGCTGTCTTGTTTCTCCGGGAGAAGAGAAGCCCGTAAAAGCATGGGTAAAAATCCCGGGTAAAAAGGTTAGAGCATCCTTTTCTATCTCTTCCTGCCATTCCTTAGCCGCAACTATCTGAATATGATCAATAAGCCGGCATTTAAGAAGGGCTTCAATAGACCTTGTTATCATCATTTTTTCATTTATTCTGATATACTGCTTGGGAATTTGAGAGTTAAGTCTGCTCCCTGTCCCGCCTGACAATATGAGTGATGTATTCATATCTGCCTCCTGAGTTTATTTTCCTATGAAAATTCACACATGATCTTTATAAAATCCTCACTTTTATCCCTCATGATCTGAAAGCCCCTGTCGATCTTTTGCAGGGGGAATCTGTGGCTTATAAGCTTTTCGGGATGAATAAGTCCCTTTTCCAAAAGCTCTATAGCCTTTTTCCAGTCATCCTTTTGGCCCTTAAAGGAGGAATTCCAGGTCCCGTAAAGCTTTAGCTGTCCTCTTAATATCTTCCAGTAAAGGTCCCTTTCAAGCTTCATATCAGAATGGGGGTTGCCTACAAGAGTTACCCTGCCTGCGGATGAGACAGAGTCGATAGCCTGTTTGCAGGTAAGGTTTTCTCCTACCACTTCATAGGCAAGATCTGCTCCAAGACCCTCTGTCCTTTCAAGAATAAAGCCCTTTGGATCCTCCTTTCTTATATCACAGAAATTCTCCTCCTTAAGGCCAAACTCCAGGGCTTTTGCTTTCTGAATATCATGATTTCCCATAAGAAAGATATTTTTTATACCACGGGATAAAAGATGGGCAAGAATGAGCTGTCCTATGGTACCTGCTCCAAATATGGCAACACTTTCGTCTTTAGTGATCTCTCCCACCCTCTCTATGGCATGCAAGGCTACAGATAAGGGCTCTAACATAGCGGCCTGTTCAAAGCTTACATTATCGGGAAGCTCTATGAGGTTCCATTCGGGAACCGCAACAAGCTCCCCAAAACCGCCATTGGTCCTTGAACCCAGATAGTTATAGTTCTTACAGGTTTCATAGCTTTTCACCCTGCAGGAGGGACACTTCATACAGGGAATGAGAGGAAATACCCCTACCCTTTTACCGATCATGGAAGAAGCCCTTTCTCCCCTTCCATCGAGGACTCTTCCCGAAAACTCATGACCTATGATAAGGGGCATATTATGGGCGCCGTCCTTATAGACTCTTTGAATGTCAGATCCGCAGATCCCGCAGTTTTCTACCTTTAGAAGTACCTCCCCTTCTTTAAGGACGGGCTCAGGAAGCTCCTCTAAGGTAAATTCTCCGATCTTCTTAAGTACAAAAGCTTTCATGGTTTAGATCCTTTCTTATTCCCGGTAAGGGTCTTTTTTCTATATTCTTGAAAAGTTGAATATTATGAGTTATCATATTAAAAATTGCTGATTTTACAGGAAAATTATATCATATTTATCCGGGGAAAGGAAAAAGTAAAATGTCAGATCACGTATTTGTAACAGCTGAAATAGGTATAAATCATAACGGTGATATGGATATTTGTAAAAAGCTTATAGATTGGGCAGCACTTTCCGGTGCGGATGCCGTTAAATTTCAAAAGAGGACCATAGATAAGGTATATACAAAGGAATATCTTGACAGCTACAGGGAAAGCCCCTGGGGGAAGACGCAGAGAGCCCAAAAGGAAGGCCTTGAGTTTCAAAAGGATGAATATGATGAAATAGACAGATACTGTAAGGAAAAGGGAATAGAGTGGTTTGCATCGGCCTGGGATATAGATTCACAGCATTTTTTGAGGCAATATGATCTTAAGCACAATAAAATAGCCAGCGCTATGCTGACCAATAAGGAGCTGCTTAAGACTGTGGCGGAAGAAAAGAAATATACCTTTATAGCCACGGGAATGAGCAGCTTTGAAGAGATAGACGAGGCTGTGGCAGTCTTTAGAGAGCATGACTGTCCCTTTGAGCTTATGCACTGTAACAGCACCTACCCCATGCCAAAGGAGGATGCAAACTTAAGGATGATCCTTACCCTTAAGGAAAGGTACGGCTGTAAGGTGGGCTATTCAGGCCATGAAACAGGAAGGATCATTTCCACATCCGCAGTTGCTCTGGGGGCAAGCTCCATTGAAAGGCACATAACCCTTGATAACACCATGTACGGTTCCGATCAGGCGGCTTCCTTAAATGTTAAGGATCTTATGAGGCTTATAGAGGACATCCGCCTTGTGGAGAAGGTCTTAGGAGACGGAAAGAAGGTTCTTACTAAGAAGGAGCTTGAGACAAGGAAGAAGCTTAGAGGATATTGATATGCCGGATAGAAAAGAGGGGAATTTGGGGAGAACAGTTGCCTTTATTCCCGTAAGAGGGGGAAGTAAGTCTATCCCCTTAAAAAATATAAAAGAGTTAAAGGGAAAGCCCCTTGTATACTGGACAATAAAGGCGGCATCGGAATGTGATTTTATTGACAGAGTCTATGTTTCAACCGACAGCCTCAAGATAAGAAAATGCGTTGAGGAGCTAGGGGTAAGTAAGGTTGAGGTTATAGACAGGTCAGAGGAAACGGCGTCGGATACGGCCTCCACCGAATCCGCCATGCTTGAGTTTGCAAATAATATAAAGGATTGGGATAATATCATACTGATCCAGGCAACTTCTCCTCTTTTAAGGACTGATGATCTAAAAAAAGGTTATGAGCTTTATCTGTCAAAGGATACGGACAGTGTCTTTTCCGGGGTCAGAAAGAAGCAGTTTTTGTGGTATGATGAGGGAGATCATGTAAGTCCATCCTACGATCCTTTAAAGAGGCCAAGAAGGCAGGAATATAAAGGCTATATAGTTGAAAACGGAGCCTTTTATATTACAGACAGAGAAAGGCTTTTAAGAAGCGGCTGCCGTATATCCGGAAGGATCAGGGTATGTGAAATGAGCGAGGCTTCCATATATGAAATAGATGAGGAAGAGGATTTTACTGTTATAGAGGCTGTTATGGAAAAGAGACAGTTTAGGGC
>JAILBX010000133.1 GCA_024680675.1 Lachnospiraceae bacterium
CATTCATTAAGATATTTTTCAACCTGTATAACAGATCTTCCCACATAACGCTCAGGCTCCATTGTCCTGTCAAGCTCTTCTCTGCTTACCTTGAAATCAGGATCCTTTGCTATTATATCAAGAAGGTTGTTATCAAGCCCCTTCTTCTTCACATTTTCAGCTGCTTCCATTGAATGCTGTCTGATCTTTTCATGCATTTCCTGTCTGCTTGCCCCGTTTTTCACAGCATCCATCATGATATTTTCTGTAGCCATAAAGGGAAGCTCACTCATTATATGCTTATAAATAACCTTCTCATTTACCACAAGGCCGTCAACCACATTCATGCACAGATCAAGAATACCATCCGTTGCAAGAAAAGCTTCCGGTATGGAAAGTCTCTTGTTTGCAGAATCATCCAATGTTCTCTCAAACCACTGAGTGGCAGAGGTTATTGCAGGATTTAATGTATCAATGATCACAAATCTGGCCAAAGATGCAATTCTTTCACTCCTCATGGGATTTCTTTTATATGCCATTGCCGAAGAGCCTATCTGAGACTTTTCAAAGGGCTCCTCAAGCTCCTTAAGATGCTGTAGAAGCCTTATATCATTGGACATCTTATGGGCGCTTGCGGCGATCTGACCAAGAACATTTAAAACTCTTGTATCCACCTTTCTTGAATAGGTCTGCCCGCTTACAGGATAACAGTCCTTAAAGCCCATCTTTTTTGCGATCATAGGATCTATCTTATCAATAGTCTCCTGATCTCCGTCAAAAAGCTCCAAAAAACTTGCCTGGGTTCCGGTGGTTCCCTTTGAACCAAGAAGCTTCATTGTTGAGATAACAAAATCAAGCTCCTCTAAATCCAGCATGAATTCATTGATCCACAAGGTAGCTCTTTTACCTACAGTTGTAGGCTGAGCCGGCTGAAAATGTGTAAAGGCAAGGGTAGGCAAAGCCTTGTATTTTTCTCCGAATTCAGACAGAGTAGAAATAACATTTAATAGCTTTCTTCTTACAAGCTTCAAAGCCTCAGTCATTACTATAATGTCCGTATTATCTCCCACATAGCAGGAGGTAGCTCCAAGATGAATTATTCCGGCAGCCTTTGGGCATTGAAGACCGTAAGCATAGACATGGCTCATAACATCATGCCTTACTTCTTTTTCCCTGGCCTTAGCCACATCATAATTGATATCGTCCTTATGTTCTTTAAGCTCATCAACCATTTCCTGTGTTATAACAGGCTTTCCGTTTTCTGACAGGCCAAGCTCCATCTCGGTCTCTGCAAGAGCTATCCACAGTCTTCTCCAGGTTCTGAATTTCTTGTCAGGAGAAAAAATATACTGCATCTCACTACTGGCGTATCTTTCTGAAAGGGGGCTTACATATCTGTCTGTACTCATGGGCTTAAATATCTCCTTTTCCTGTTAATAATCTGTAGGCCTGATGGTATTTATCTATTGTCTTGTCCACTATATCCTTAGGAAGTGTCCAATCATCATGGGGATTGGCTTTCAGCCAGTCTCTGGCAAACTGTTTGTCAAAGGAAGGCTGGGAATGTCCTGCTTCATACCCCTCCCTGGGCCAGAATCTGGAGGAATCGGGAGTAAGCATCTCATCTCCCAAAACTATCTCCCCTTTATCATTTAATCCAAATTCAAACTTTGTATCAGCGATTATGATTCCTTTTGAAAGGGCGTAATCAGCACATTTTTTATAAAGAGCTATGGAATAGTCTTTAAGCTTTTTAGCATATTCCTCCCCTTTTTCTCCAAAGCTTTTTTTAAGAAAAGAAAGGCTCTCTTCAAAGGAAATATTCTCATCATGTTCTCCTATTTCAGCCTTTGTTGAAGGAGTATATAAAACCTCGGGGAGCTTATCTGATTCCTTCAAGCCCTCCGGAAGTCTCATTTTACATACAGTCCTGTCCTTTTCATAGCTTGCCCAGCCGGAGCCGGTTATGTAGCCTCTGACAATACATTCAACAGGAAGCATATTAAGCTTTTTTACCAGCATGCTTCTTCCTCTGAAACGGTCATTTCTGAAAAACTCAGGCATTTCATCAACATCAGTGCTTATCATATGATTTTCTATGATATCCTCTGTCATATTAAACCAGAACTCTGACATTTTATTGAGAACCTTGCCTTTCCCCGTTACCTCATTATTCAAAATAACGTCAAAGCAGCTTATC
>JAILBX010000221.1 GCA_024680675.1 Lachnospiraceae bacterium
ACAGAGGCTTCAAAGACTGTAATAAAGACTGAAAACAATTTCCAGAACTTTGACAATCAGCCAAAGGATCAGAACGATTTTCAGAATCAGATGCAGCCCCAGCCCCAGCCCCAGATAACTATCGAAATGGGCTCTAACGGCGAGATGATACAGAAGGTGACAAGCTATTCTTCCTATTCTGAAAGCAGCAATATCATAAGCCAGGTAACGGATCAGATAAAGCTGAATATTTCCGCTGAGTCCACTACTATGGAGATGCAGCTTCATCCTGCTACTTTAGGAGCGGTAAATCTTCAGATAGCTTCAGAAAACGGTGTAATGAAGGCTCATATACTTGTTCAGAATGAAACTGTTCGTGAGGTTCTGGCAAGCCAGATGGAGCAGCTTTTAAAAACCTTCGAGGAGCAGGGTCAGAAGGTAAGCGAGATAGACGTGTCTGTGGCAAACTATAACCTGGAAAACGGAATGTCCCAGAATATGGAGCAGGAAGGAAAACAGGGAGCCCCCGGCGGAAAGGGTGGCAGACGAAATATCAACCTTAATGAGTTAAGTGACCTGGAATATCAGGAGCTTAGCGAAGAGGAAAGGCTGGAAGCGGAAATGATGAATATGAACGGAAGCAGCGTTTTATACAGGGCATAAGAAGGAAGGAGAAAAAATGGGATTAGAAGCATCGGTAATAAACGGAAATATAAAAAATACTTCTACTGTAAGCACTTCTTCCGAGAGCACAAAAGCAAGCGGAAGCAGCATGGATAAGGATACCTTCCTGCAGCTTTTGGTAACTCAGATGAAGTATCAGGATCCTTTGGAGCCTCAATCAAACACCGAATATGTATCCCAGTTCGCACAGTTTTCAGAGCTGGAGGAAATGCAGAATCTTTCAAACAGCATGACCTTACAGAGAGCATCTGCTTTAGTAGGACAGTATGTTGAGATAACCCATACGGATGAGACTACAGGGGAAATAAGCCAGACTGCAGGGGTGGTTGATTATGTTACCTATGAAAACAACAAGGCATTTGTTTCCATAGGAGATGAGCTTTATTCGGTGGATGATATAACAAAGTCATTTGATGAAAAATATGCAAATGCAGGCATTCTTGCGGCAGAGTTTGAAAAATCCCTTGGAAAACTGCCAAAGATCGGGGAGCTTACAACGGCTTATAAGGATGTTATCGATAATCTTACAGCGGTATTTAACGATATGACGGATTATGAAAAGGGTTTTCTTTCGGATGATGCAAAAAGCGCTTATGCGGAATATGCGGACAGGATGAAGCTTTTGCTTGCTTTGGAAGGAGAAAGCTCTGATACAGAGGAAGATAGCAGTGCAGAGGAAGAGGATACAGTAAAGGTTTGATTTTCAGGAATTACCTATAGGAGGAGACAGATGAGAGTATTAAATCCAAACAGTCAATACCCTTCTATTCAGGAAACAGCCTCCAGGTACCTTAAGGATGCAGGAAGCAGGGGACAGAGAGGGACCGAGGAAAATAAAACAAGCTTTGCCGAAATCTTACAGGAAAAGCAGACAGCAGGGGCGGAGCTTAAGTTTTCAAAGCATGCCAGCGGAAGGCTGAGTGACAGAAATATAGAGCTTTCGGACAGTCAGCTTAACAGGCTTATGGCAGGGACGCAAAAAGCCAGTCAGAAGGGAATCAATGAAACGCTGGTGATAATGGACGAGTTGGCCTTTATTGTAAATGCAAGGAACAATACAGTCATCACCGCAATGGATCAAAAGGAATCCGATGAAAATGTTTTTACCAACATTGACGGAGCAGTTATAGTCTAGACAGAAGAGATAAAGCCGGACCTTAGGGAGGCTTTAAGATCCCCGAATG
Organism: Lachnospiraceae bacterium; assembly: GCA_024680675.1. GTDB lineage: Bacteria > Bacillota > Clostridia > Lachnospirales > Lachnospiraceae > UBA2868. Next base: position 1,848 of record JAILBX010000221.1, read on the forward strand.
ACAGAAGGGATCAATAAGAATAAAGGAGGTCACTCATTATGATGAGATCACTTTTCTCTGGTGTTGCAGGTCTTAGGACCCACCAGACAAGAATGGATGTAATAGGTAATAATATAGCAAACGTAAATACAGTAGGGTTTAAATCAAGCAATGTAACCTTTCAGGAACTGATGTATCAGACCACCCAGAACGCTTCCGGAGCCAATGCGGATACGGGGCGAGGAGGTATAAATGCAAAGCAGATAGGTCTTGGTGTTTCAACGGCGGCAATCAATACAACAGTTGCAACGTCTGGTGCATCCCAGTCCACAGGAAATCCCTTTGATATTCAGATTTCAGGAGATTCCTTCTTCATAGTAAACGGAGGAGGAGAGAACTTTTTCACAAGAGCCGGAGCCTTTTATGTAGATGGCGTAGGTAATCTGGCCATGACCTCAAATGGTTTTAATGTTATGGGCTGGCAGCCGGATCCGGGGAATCCCCAGGTGGTAAAGCAGGATACGGTAAGCCCTTTAAGAATTATGTCTGCGGCCAATATGACTGCAGAGCCTGCGGCTACCACTGCAGCCTATATGTCAGGTATTGTTGATAAGAATTCGGCTCAGCTTATGTCCGATTCCGGTCTTATAAGTAATATAGCTTTTTATGATAATCTTGGATACAGCTATGTGGCTAAATTTTCTATGAAGGGCTATGATGTGGATGGCTCGGGAAATAAGACGGCCCTGCCCGACGGTGTATACAGATTTGAGCTTACGGATGTTATAGACTCGGCTACCAATGAGTCTATAGTTGATACAGGTAAAAAAGTCACAGATTATATGACTATGGGAACCAATAACACCACTTATCTTCATTATGATCAGTCAACAGGTAAATATCAGGGATACAGTGATTCCAATACAGTAGCAGACCCCGGTAACGCAGGCGCAAAGCTTGATCTGAATTCGGTTGCCGCTAATGTTCCGAGCTTTCCTGCCACCATTGGAGTAGCCCTTGACCAGTCGGTAATGTATGACAATAACGGGACCTCCACCTTTGCGGGAACCGGGGGAGATTACGAGGGAAATAACGCCGGACGTAAGGTAGGTAATATGTCTGGAGTTTCCGTTCAGACAGACGGAAAGATCTATGCATCCTATGACAATGGAGAAACAAGGCTCTTGGGA
>JAILBX010000223.1 GCA_024680675.1 Lachnospiraceae bacterium
GATATTTCTTTTTTTAATTATATATGTTAAACTCTCATTGATAAGTATCAGGAAAAGATTTGAAAATATAATATACTGTATAAGGCTAGTGAAAGAAACGTTTTATGAAAGAAAGTATAAAAGAAATAATAAGATTTGGTATTGTTGGATTAGGAAACACAATACTGGGTCTGATTGTGATGTTTGTATTGTATGATTCTTTTAACGTTGGTTATTGGATATCTTCGGCAGTTGCTTATGTTATTGGAGGCTTTTTTTCTTTTTTTGCTAATAAGCTTTTTACTTTTAAGGTTCGATCTGTCGGAGATACAGGCATCCGTTTGCTTAAATTTATTTTTAATCTGATCGTTTGCTATCTGCTTGCCTACGCAATTGCAAAGCCTTTGGTGAAACAGGTAGTTTTAAGTTATTTTGATGAAGGGAACATAGATTCGGATCGAATAGCACTTTTGGTAGGAATGTGTTTTTACACCGGATTTAATTATATAGGACAGAAGTTATTAGTGTTCAGTAAAAAAAATGTGGAGTGATCAGTTATGAGATTGTATCGTATGTCCGAACTGTTGGATATTATCTCAGCCAAGTTTGATAAACATTTAAGAAAGTGCTTTGTTCTGGCTATAATTTTAGGGTTTGCGGTTCATGGTTATGTGATATCAAATTTGATGGTAAATCATGACTCGATAGTTTTTTTGATTGATTCAAAACCTGATATAAGGAGCGGAAGATGGGCAAGAGTCTTTTGGGGAGGTATTTTATCCGGAAACTATCAGTCGCCTTGGATAATAGGCATTACAACTATAATTGTACTAGCTGTAAGTATTACTATCGTTCTTGCTTTTTTCGGAAACAGGAAAGCCTGGCAGGATTATCTGATAGTGGCCATATTTGTTTCTTTTCCCGTTATTGCCTGTAATTTTTCTTACATGTTTATGTCAAATGAATATGCAATGGCTTTGCTGTTCGCGGTGATAGGAGCTGTGACTGCCGGTCGAAAAGAAATTTACTGCAAGATAATAGCTGTTTTCAGCTATATTATGTGCTGCGCTATATATCAATCCTATATTCATGTCGCTATAGTGCTTATAGCATTTAAGTTTATATGTGCTCTTTTTGATGAGGAGGATATAAAGAAGTCAATTAAAACTGTACTTATAAACATGGTGGTTATGTTAGTATCAATGGTGGTATACTACGGCATTACAGCTCTGGTGCTGAAGATCAGCGGGATGGAGATTAACAGAGATGCCGGCCTTTCTTTGAACCTCTTTACGTTAAAAATGATTTATGTCTATTTTAGAGATTATATTTTCAGAGATAAGGCTGTAGGAGGAGGAAGACTTCATGGTATTCTTTTGGCTCTGACTTATATGGCTATTGCTTTAAAAGGGAGTTATGTACTGTACAAAAGAAAAAAAGAGGGAATTTTAAGGATGGTGTTATTCCTTTTGACTTTTTGTATAATGCCCTTATGTTTTAACGCTCTCTGCCTTGCTGTTGGATATCAGACGCATCAGCTTATGGAATTCAGCTTTGTTTTCCTTTACATATTTCCTATTGCTTTTTATGAAAGGATATTTGATGAAAAGGAGTGCAGAATAGCAGATTATTATCTCGCTTTTATGATGCTGGTGGTTACTTCCCAGAATATAAAATTTTGTAATACCTGCTATTATAGTCTTGGTCTTGCTTATGAAAGCTCATATTCCTTAGCAAACAGGATTGCAACTCATATAGAGGAAACAGAGGGGTGGAAGAAAGATACGCCGGTATTGTTTGTAGGAAAGCTGGGGTGGAGTGAGACTATTTATGGGGAAACCAAGCCGCTTTTGAAGGAAGAACTTAAAAATGTAACCGGATATAATGCGGGTGATTATGTCTACGAGAGAGGGTATCTTTTAAGATATTTTATGAATGATTATCTTGGAGTTAAATTGCCTGAACCAACAGAAGAAATGCAGGAAGAAATACTGCAGAGTGGAATTATAGATAAAATGCAGAGCTTTCCTGAAAAGGGATCTATGGAATGGTATAAAGGAACTCTGGTAATAAAGCTTAGTGATGAAAGAGTGGATTCTTCTTTGCATAAGGCTTACAAGGAATTATATGTTCATTGATATATTTACACAGATTATGTATTGATGAGGTTTAACCGATAAAAAGAGATTATTGAAAAGAGAAGAATAAAATGATACAAAACAAGTTTTATTATGTTTCACAGAGTGAGTTTTGGACGTATTTTTTAAAATATCATTATAAAGACAGCTTGTTCAAGGGGTGTCAAAATGACTTGAGAAAACAGGTATTCAGGGACATGGTGACAATAATCAACTTTGAAACAAGCAGTTTCTGTAATAGGAAATGTGTATATTGTCCCGTGTCGGTCTTTGGAACAAGAGATCAAAGATATATGTCAGACCGGATTTTTGAGAAAATAATATCGGAGCTAAAAGAGATCGATTATAGAGGCATAATAGGAATGTCTTTATTTAACGAACCCTTTGCCGGAGACAATATATTTGACAGGATTAAAGCAGTGAAAAATGCATTACCAAAGTGTTATGTCACACTTAATTCAAACGGAGATTATTTTAACAGAGATATGCTTAATAAGCTAAGTGAATCGGGAGCTTCAGAGGCTTTGATAACTCTTCATATGGCCCCCGGAGAAAAATACAGTGATGAGCTTGCAAAGAAAAAGCTGGAGGTATTTTTTGAAAAGCTTGGCCTTCCCTATAATATCAGTGAAGAGCAGGAAGGACATAGTATCTCATGCAATCTTAATTATGAAGGACTTGTCCTTTTTGTTGGAACCAGGAATTGGGAAAGTGACGGATGCGACAGAGGCGGATCAGTTGAAGCTTTAAGCATTTCAAAAAGGGAAATGCCCTGCGCCTCTCCCTTCAGAGAAATAGCTCTTGATATAGAGGGTAATTTCAGAATGTGCTGTAACATGTATGTTAATACAAAGCCCCTTGCAAATATAATGGAAAAGGGCTTCTTAGATTACTATTTTTCAGATGAATTAAACAAGATACGTAAGAATCTTGTAAAGTGGGGGGATGGTAAGATACAACCCTGTGATAGCTGTAATTCATATATGAGAAACATATATACAAAAGAAGAATGGTCTGAATTCTATAAAAAATTACAGCTTTGATAATATTTTGTTTAAGAGAATAAATATTTAGGATCAATGATCAAAAGGGAGTAAGAGATGGCAGAGAAGACACTTATAATAGCGGAAGCCGGGATCAATCATAACGGCGACATGGATATAGCAAAGAAGATGATAAGATCCGCAAAGGATATAGGAGCGGATATAGTCAAGTTTCAGACAGGAAAAACAAATTATGTTATGTCTAAATTTGCCGGTAAAGCTGAATATCAAAAGAACAATACAGGGGCTGAGGGAAGCCAGCTGGATATGTGTTTGGATCTTACTTTACCCTATCCTGCCTTCAGAGAGCTTTACGAGGAGTGTAAGAGAGTGGGTATAACCTTT
>JAILBX010000262.1 GCA_024680675.1 Lachnospiraceae bacterium
GGCACAAATTTATCCTTTGGCTGCTTACAGGTAGGACAAACCCAATCTGCAGGCAGATCCGCGAATTTTACGCCTTCCTTCTCTTCATCATAGATGTGTCCACACACAGTACATCTGTATTTCATTTGATACCCTCCTTTATTATCACTTTTCTGTTACAATACCACTTATATTTTACTAAAATGCAATTCCATAATCAATTAAATTATTATAAATATTCAATCACTTTAACTCACATATTCGGTTCTTCCCTGATTTTTTAGCCATATAAAGGGCAGCATCTGCAGTATTTATTATTTCCTCGATATCAGCCCTATTGCTAACCTCTGTTATATTTGTTATTCCAATACTAAAAGTAACCTCTATATCTGCTTTTTTAGTCTTTACAGTGATTCCCTTACCTATTTCATCTATCTTTTTTCGTGCATCTTCTTTCTCCCCGGGAAATATTCCGATAAATTCATCACCACCGAAACGACAAATCTGCTCCTTATTTCCAAAAAACGATATGAGCATTTCAGACACTTTTTTTAAAACCTCATCTCCTGCCGCATGTCCCCATGTATCGTTTATTTTTTTGAAATCGTCTATATCCAACATGAAAAAATATGCTTTTTCAAATTCAGGCTTATTTAACGACCTTATCCACCAGTTCAAAAAATTCTCCCTTGCAGAGAGTCCCGTTAACATATCCCGGGATGAATCTCTAAGATTTCTCCAGAAATTAATCTTTTCCCTGCTCATGGCAACTGCAAGAGTTATGTCCTCTCTTTTATTCTCTCTCCATGATGGGATTGTAAGTTCATCACCGTCATTAAGATCAGCACAGCCCGTAGGGATTATCAGCTTTCCATTTAAATACACCCCATTTGTTGTTTCTTCAGCTACATACTCAACAATATCTCCCCTTGTTATGAAGTAGCCATGACTCCTTGAAACATGACTATCCGCAATGGCTATATCCGGATCTAACTTACTGCTTGGCCTTCCTACAGTCTGTTTCCCTGAAAGCTCATATTCAGTAATAGTTCTTCCAAGACATACAAAAAGCCTTGGTTCAATACGATCGCTTAAAATAAACTCATCCGGGAGTTTAATCTGAGATGTATTATTTATATCATCACTTATAACCTTCTCTACTTTTAATCCCATATAAAAACATACTCCTATTTTCTAACATTATGATCTTCAAGCCTCTCTCGAGTCTTGATGCCCCCATCCACATAACATTTAGAGGTGAGTCATCTCTTTCATAGACCTATAAACATACAAAACTCAAAAATAAAAAACACACCTCTATAACTAATATACGAACAATTATATCATAGGTCTAAATAAATTTATATTTCTTTTAGAATTGAAATTTCGTAAATATTATCAAAATCTATCCCTTCACCATCTTTAAAATAAAGGATTTTATCGTATACATCAATCTTTTTTATTATCCCGGTTTTTCTACAATAACTTCCTCCTTCTTTTTTCACATCCGGAATAAAAAAAGTAACCATTGCCTCCGCTTCTTCCTTTATGTGATCATTTATATAATTTAGCTTCTCATTTAGCTCCAGAAGCTTTCCTTCATCTACGATCTTTGTCTCTGTAATTCTAGCTTCCTCTTCTATCACCTGGTCATATCCTGTAAGTGCTGCAAAGGGAGAAAATTGAGCAGCTCTGTCATAAATGGACATATGACTGTGGTTCTTGGAAACATGATGAGGAAGATCTATAATATCATCATAAAGGTCTTTTTCCCCATTTTGACTCACCCTGCCATCACCTCCGCTTAGAAACATCCACTAATACTGTCTTAAGGTCATTCTTTGTAAACAATATTTCGGATATTTTATTATGCTTTATGTCCCCCAATCTGAGCGTTTCTATCTCTGGCTGTAGCACCCTCTTCAAAATTCATACCACGAAGTAATGCATTCTTTCCATATTTGTTTTTTATCTCAAGAATAGCTCTTTGCATCTTTTTTTCTTTATCAAGAGCCCTTACCTCTTTCATTTTCTCCTCATTTACAGTTACATAATCCGTAAAAAGATCCATCTGCTCAAAATTGTCCCCGGCCTTAATATCTTTGGCATCTTTTACATGATTTGCAGTAACATTTAATCGTCTTATAAATAAATCCTTTAACGCTATGCTATCATAAAGCTCTCCGACTTTATCCATTATAAGCTTTGTAGAAGAAGAAAAACCACCTAAATTGATGCTGCCATGAGCAGACTTTGGTGCAAGTCTACCATAATGATCTTTTTTTATCTCTCCCTTATATTTATCTATCAGTTTATTGTCCGAAAGATTACATATATCATATCCAATATCAATAACAAGCTGATCAGTAACAAGATTTTTTTCAACAAGATCTAATACCAAAAGATCAGTCATTTCCAAAATAATAAGCTTTCCCTTTTCTTGATCATAAGGGCTTTGAAGAACCTGACCTGAACTAACGCTGTTATTTTCAGGCGTATAGGCTTTAATATCTTTGATCGTACAGGGCTCATATCCCCATGCATGATCTATCAAAAGCTCAGCATTTATACCAAACTCCCTATAAAGAAGCTCTTCATTATAGTAGTTTTCTTCAGTACCTAACGAACATCTGGCAATGTCTCCCATTGTATATAGCCCATGCTGACTGAGCCTCTTTTCATAGCCTTTTCCGACTCTCCAAAAATCCGTTATGGGTCTATGACTCCAAAGTTCTTTCCTGTAACTTGCTTCATCAAGCTCTGCTACCCTGACTCCGTCTTTATCTGCAGGCTTTTTTTTCGCCATTATATCCATTGCTATCTTAGCCAAATATAAATTTGTGCCTATACCTGCTGTTGCAGTTATTCCTGTTGCCCTAAGAACATCCCCCACCAATTTCATAGCAAATTCATGTGGCGTAAGACTATAGGTCTTTAGGTATCCTGTAGCATCAATAAAAACCTCATCAATAGAGTAGACATGAATGTCCTCATAAGAAACATGCTTGAGATAAATACTGAATATTTCCCTGCTCTTTTCCATATATCTAGCCATTCGAGGCTTTGCAACAATATAATCTACCGCAAGATATGGGTATTTTAATAATTCTGACTCAAAAACGGAACTGTTGACAAGTTTATGACCGGGAGCCCTTGCTTTTCTTTCTTCATTAACCTCCTTAACTTTTTGAACCACCTCAAAAAGTCTTGCCCTTCCGGGAATCTTAAATGCCTTCAAAGACGGAGAAACAGCCAGACAAATGGTTTTCTCCGTCCGACTTTCATCTGCAACTACGAGATTTGTATTTAATGGATCAAGGCCTCTGTCAGCACACTCTACAGAAGCATAAAATGATTTTAAATCTATAGCAATGTAAACCTTATCTTCCAAAGTAAAACACCTGCCAGTACATGCTGATAAAGAGCTAAGTCTGTATCATTCCCCGGCTTTAAAAGATATTATCCAGGGTGCCGGCTGGTTATCATAGTTATGACGACTTGTAACCTTTGATACCGATACCTGAATTATCTCAGGGTCTGATATAGATATCTTCTTACAGTATTCTATCATTGAAGCTGCAAGGACAAAATCCAAAGTATAAACAACAAATTCCATAGAGGGATTTATCTTTAACAGAGTTTCAATCTCCTGCTCCATGGATGCAGAAGCAACCAACATTGTAATATCCGGCACAGGCAACTTCTTAAAGTTCTCTTCATCTACATGGTCTATTATAGTAACGTTATTGAGCCCAAATCTTTCTACATTCTCTTCTAACAGACGGCGGTCACTTCCACTGTACTCAACAGCGATTATTGATCCTTCTCCATCCAGAATAGCGGACTCCACAACTATTGACTCCCCGGAAATAACACATATATTTTTTCCTTCCTCTATCTGCATCTTCGAGAGTATAATTGCTCTTATTTCTGATCCTACATACTTTACCGAACCTCTTGCAAGAGAAGCATTGTCCATTCCAAACTTAACAGTAGACCTTGCTTTGGGATTTAAGACAAGCATAGCTGCAGATGCATTTATACCTCTATCGATCATATGAGAAACTTTATTTTCCATAATAGGACCTGACGGATCACTTCCTTCATTATATATTACTGTACAGTCTCCCAATCCGGCATTATACATTCTGTAGAAAATATCCTTATTTCCTGCTTCAGTAAAAACCAATACACACCTATGCACCTCACATGCAGGAATAAGATTTTTATTTTTTCTTGTAATATCCAATATTTTAACATGCTCAAGATCGATATCGGTTTTTTCCGAATAATATTGAAGCCAGGAAATAATACTTCCATTATTAAAAATTCTCTCTTCCACCTATAACCCTCCTTCGTATAAATTATATCGTACATATATTTCTTATTCTTTCCGAATAAGAAATATATCATAGCTTATAGCAAAATTTCCTTTTCAAGCGTTAGCAGATCTTATAGCAAAAGTTTATGCAAGGATCATTTTGAACATTTATATAGCAGATCCTCCCACCTTCTGTCCACTTCCTCCTGAAACTGTACAATAAGCTCCTCATTTCCTGGTTTAAACAAATGCTTAAACCTACCCTGCTCTCTTAAAAAATCTTCTATCGGCAATTTCTTCTTTGGCTCATACGAAAGTGTCCATCTACCTTCTTCGACTTCAAACAAAGGCCAGTAACAAGTATCAACAGCCAGCTTACATATCTTCATTATATCGGACATATCATAACGCCAGCCTCTCGGGCAAGGTGCAAGTACATTTAGAAAACAAGCTCCCTCTGTGTAAATTGCTCTTTCCGCCTTGGTGTGAATATCCCTAAAATCTCTGGTAAAAGTTGTCTGTCCAACATAAGGTACACCATGCTCCGCAATTATACTTGCAAGATCTTTTCTTGACTGCATTTTACCGGTAGACACCTTTCCGACCGGTGTTGTAGTTGTATCCGCAAATCTTGGGGTTGCGCTGGATCGTTGGATTCCGGTATTCATATATGCGCCATTGTCATAGCATACATAAACCATATCATGCCCTCTTTCCATCGCTCCTGACAAAGACTGAAAGCCGATATCATAGGTTCCGCCATCTCCTCCAAAGGTTATAAACTTATAGTTTACATCCTCAGGTATCCTTCCTCTCTTCTTTAACGCTTTATAAGCGGTCTCGACTCCACTTAAAGTAGCTCCCGCATTTTCAAACGCATTATGTATATAACTGTCTTCCCAAGCTGTATATGGGTAGGTATAAGATGAAACTTCAAGACACCCTGTAGCATTACCGATAACAGCTCTGTCATTCTCATGTAAAGCCCTAAGTACAGCTCTTACTCCAATAGTTGCACCACAGCCTGCGCACATTCTGTGTCCCGGAGTAAGCCTTTCGGGTTTATTCATTATCTCTTTTAAATTATATCCCGCCATTGTTTTCTTCCTCTTTCAAATTCTCCACACTTCTATGCCTTATTTGTTCTCAGATTGATATACCTGTGCTGGGTAACCTTTTTCCCATTCTCAGTCACGTCTTTTACTTCCTCAAAAACCTCATATACATGGTCAACAGTAAAATCTCTGCCTCCAAGTCCGTATGTATAACAAACAACATTTGTAAATACTTTATTCTCATAAAGAGCTGCTCTGAGTTCAGCACAAAGAGGGCCTCCATGTCCATTATAACTCTCAGTTCTTTCCATTATAGCTATCCCCTTTGCATTACTTAATGCTTTAGCAAGCTCTTCTGCCGGAAAAGGTCTGAATACTCTTATTTTAAGAACTCCAACCTTCATTCCTTTTTCTCTTAGATCATCCACCGCCTGCTTAGCCGTTCCGGCTGCTGATCCCATTATTACCATTATATAATCTGCATCATCCAATCTATATTCTTCAAAGAGCTCGAACCCTCTTCCAAATCTTTCCTTATATCTTTTTGCCACTTCGATTATTACCTCTTTTGAGTTCTCCATGGCTTCTTCCTGAGCCTTTCTGGCCTCCATAACATAACTGCTTATGGCATAGGGTCCTATGGCAATAGGTTTATTATTATTTAAAAGAAACTCTTCTGGCTTATACTCTCCCACAAATTCTTTTACTTCATTATCCTCATTTAACTCTATATTCATAACAGCATGAGATGTTATAAATCCATCCTGACATATCATGACCGGAAGATGGACTCTGGGATCCTCTGCTATAGGATATGCCTGGATAAAATTATCATAAGCCTCCTGATTACTTTCAGCAAAAATCTGTATCCATCCCGTATCCCTTGCTCCCATTGCATCAGAATGATCACAGTTGATATTTATTGGTCCGGATAAAGTACGATTGACAAGTGCAAGGACACAAGGCATTCTGTTAGAAGCTGCAAGCAAAAGTTCTTCCCACATAAGAGCAAGACCACAAGAAGAGGTTGCCGTAAGACTCCTCGCCCCGGCGGCTTCTGCTCCTATTGTAGCTGACATAGAAGAATGCTCCGACTCTACAGGAATAAATTCCGTATCCATTTCATTATTGGCAATATATGAAGATACAAGCTGTGGTATCTCCGTTGAAGGTGTTATGGGAAATGCCGGCATCACATCCGGATTTACCTGTTTAATAGCATAGGCTACAGCTTCATTTCCACTCATTCTATCTTTCACAGACATTTTTTTTCTCCTTATTTTGGTTCTGATCCCTCAACCATTTTTATAGCATTAAAGGGACAAACTTTTGCACATATCCCGCAACCTTTGCAATGATCATAATCAAAATCTTCACGTTTTGAATCCTTTACCGGTATACAGCCATCGGGACAGGCAGGTGCACATAATAAACACTGCTTACAAGCCTCTTTATCAAATACCGGTGTATCGGTTCTCCATTCCCCTGTATGAAAATCTCTTGCAGTCCCTCCGGCAAAGGTTATAAGTCCCTCTGTTAGCTCCTCATATGGCGTAGCTTCATTTATTTTACTTATATCCGTTCTCATAAAACCTCCTCTAACGCATCAAAGGTCATAGTAAGAGCCTTCATATTTCCTTCAATGACCTCAGGCTTCTTTGCAAATTTATGCTCATAAGAAGCTCTCATCTCCTTAATAAACTGATCTCTTTCCATCACTTTACTTACCGCTACTGCAGCTGCAAGCATAGGAGAGTTAGGAAAATTTTTTCCAAGAGCTTCTGTCGAAATCTTTCTGGCATCAATAGTATAAATTCTCCCTTTATACCCATTGAGAAGCTTTCTGACCTCTTCCACGGATTCAGGTGTGTTAACAATAACCGCACCATCATCCTTAAGTCCGGAAGTAACATCCACCGAGTGGATAAGAGATTCATCCACAACCATAACAATATCGGGTGTATAAATATTACTGTGTACTCTTATTTCGTTTTTACTGATTCTGTTAAATGCAGTTATAGGAGCCCCCATTCTTTCCGGACCATACTCCGGAAAACCCTGAACGTAAGCTCCCGTTTTAAAACACACATCTGCAAGAAGAAGAGCGGCCGTTTTTGCTCCCTGACCGCCTCTTCCATGCCACCTTATTTCAATATTTTCGCTGTTCATAAAAAAACCCTTTCTGCTATTTGATGACTTACATAATTTTCATTATCTAACATAATATACTACTATCTTAAAATAAGCCATCTGTTTTTCATAATAACTCCTCAAAACTTCTTTTATAAAAATCAACTCTTCCTCTTCAATATGAAATGAAGTTCCGAAGAAAAATCACTCTTATCTAAAACAAGTTGAAGCTGATCCATCAATGGCGAAAATTTTTCGGAAAAATATCCTGCAAAATCCCCATTTCCTTCCTTTATAAGGGACACTATGATAAACCTGTACAGGTCATTTATGTCGGAACCAAACCTCCATTCATATGCCACTTCAAATCCCATACCTTCAGCCATCTTTTCAATAGATTCATTTGTGAACATATGAGTATGTGTCCCTCCACAGTGCCTGTTATAACAATTCTGATGAGATGCCTCAAAAGCACATGAAAATGAAAACATAGGAACAGATGCATACAAATAAGAAATATTTTTATTAGAAGAAATAGCTTTTAGATTTTCCTCAAGATGAATAAGATGCTCCAAAACTCCAATTGCTGAAACTATATTTGCCTCCGTTTCTTTAAGATAATCAATGCTATCTTTTAAACCTACGCAGGTAAGTATATCCTCTCCGGCCATCTGATTACCATGATCCACCTCATTTTTAGAAACCTCAATTCCCAAAGCATTCATACCAAGGGTCCTTGCTGCACATACAAAATATCCGCATCCTGCCCCTATATCTAGAATATTAATCTCTTTTACACCTTCTTTATCTAAACATTCCTTGAGGTATCTAGCTTTTGGAATGTAAATAAGATTCATTCTGCTTTGATAATTCTCCCTGGTGTCTTCACTGTAATTCTTGGAATAATCATCCTCCACATAAACCTTACTTGCAAAATCATCTGTATCTTCATACACACTGTTTAAATGGCCGCAATTTTGACACAGACTATAGGAAAGCCTATGGCTTTTAAACAAAGGAGCTGAAAGCTTAGCCTTACATATCTTACACTCTGACCTGACAGGCTGTTTCATAAGAATATCTGCCATATTATCTGCCATTGCAAGCATTCCATCGTTATTCTCAAAAAAATTTGTTTTAAAGCTGTTTAGCTTTCCAAAGGATTTTCCGTATTTTTTTTCCATCTGTGTCTTCCTTATAATTATAGGCTCATTAAACCCTTTTATTTAATATTCTTTAGCCTTCTCTTCACCTTTCATAACCCTTAAACCACCCTGGACTAAAGCCAAAAGCTCATCCTCTCCGGCATACACTGTAAAAGGAGCTATCCATTCACATCTCTTCTTAAGGCCCTCTATAACAATGTTATCATAGGCAATTCCACCGGTAGCAATAATCTGATCAACTTTTCCTTCAAGAACAGTAGCCATTGACCCTATATCCTTAGAAACCTGAAGTATAAAAGCATCCCTTACTTTTTCAGCTTCCTTGTCACCACCCTTGATCATCTCTTCTACTTCTCTCATATCATTAGTGTTGAGATACGCGTTAAATCCACCATTTCCCACAAGCTTCTTCATAACTTCTTCTTTTGTGAATTCTCCGGAGAAGCACATATCCACCAAAGCGCCTCCCGGAACTCCCCCTGCTCTTTCAGGAGAAAAAGCACCGTCTCCATGGAGAGCATTAAATATATCTACAACCTTGCCCCTCTTATGAGGTCCTACAGAAACTCCACCACCCATATGAATAACAATCAAATTTAGCTCTTCATAAGGCTTTCCAATTTCTTTTGCATATCTTCTTGCAACTGCCTTTTGGTTAAGTGCATGGAATACACTTACCCTGGGAAGCTCCGGAACACCGGAATACCTGGCAATATCCATCATCTCATCTACTACCGTAGGATCTACTATATAAGACGGAACACCTATGGAATCTCCTATCTCTTTAGCAAGAATACCGCCAAGATTAGATGCATGCTGACCCTGTTTTCCTATCTCAAGATCATGAAGCAATTCAGGACTTACTGCATAAGTTCCACTTGGTATGGGTTTCAGCATTCCACCCCTTCCCACAATAAAATCCAAAGATTTTATATCAAAATCCTTTTCCTTTAAAAAGTTAAGAATTATGTCCTTCCTAAAATCTTTCTGAGCAACTATACTCTCATAGCTCGCTATTTCTTCTGTTGTATGTCTTAATGTTTCGTCAAATAGAAGTTCCTCATCTTCAAATACACCTATCTTTGTAGATGTAGATCCCGGGTTAATAATCAAACTCTTCATTAGTTTCCTCCTTTTAGCGTTTCAGCAACAACCGCACCTAATGCGATAGAATTTATCTTTACTTCTTT
>JAILBX010000286.1 GCA_024680675.1 Lachnospiraceae bacterium
AAACTATTGATAGTATCTTCACCTCTCAATTCAGCAAGATATTCTTCCCTTTCTTCGCCAGTCAGTGTATCAAGAGTGATACGGATTTCTTCTTCTTCCCTGTATACATCAAGGAAATCCATTAAGTTTCCATGCTCATCTCTTACAAGACTGCCATTATCATGCACACTGTTACCGGAAGCCACCCATTCTCTAAGGGCTTTCCTCTCGTTTTCATTCATCTGTGTATTCTTTTCATATTCATTCAGTTCTTCCTCAAGGAAGCGCTGTATATCTTTTGTTGAGATCATTTTTCTATACCTTTCAATTTTTTAACACTTAATTTTGACCCTTTGACACGATAGCTATCTCCCGTTATACTAAGTACATGGCAGTGATGGAGCAGACGATCAAGGATTGCTGTTGCTGCAAGCTGACCGGTAAACACTTCATCCCATCTACCCATTGGGAGATTAGTGGTAATAATGAGGGAGCTTTTTTCATATCGTTGGCGGATGATCTGGAAAAACAGGCTCTCTCTTTCTTTGTCCATTTTTATATATGAAAGCTCATCTATAATTAAAAGATCTATACGGTTTAACTTATCAAGTACTTGCTGTAGGTTACCGTCAAGCATTTCATCATAAAGCTTGTCAACCAGTTCCTTTGCATTAACAAAGAGAACTTTTCGGCCTTTCTCACAAGCGTTACGACCTATACCGGTGGCAATCATGCTTTTCCCTACGCCGGGTGGTCCTATTATTATGATATTTTCCCTATTATCGAGAAATGTCAGTTTGCCAAGTTCATCTATCTTTGCCTTATCAATAGACGGGTTAAAACTGTAATCTATGTCATCAAGAGTAGATGTACTGTCAAAACCGGCTTTTATAAGTAGTTTCTCCGTTCTTCGACTTTTCTTGCCATAGTCTTCCAGTTCCATCAGTCTCAGCAAGAAGTCCATATATCCCAAAGATTCATGCTCCGCTTCTTCGATGATATCTCTATACTGCATTCGCATATCCACCAGTTTGAACTGTTTCATCTTTGACTCTATGTATGCGCTTTTGTGTTCTATATCATTAAACATTTAGAACCTCCTTCGCATAATCCTCATAATAACTACAGTTTCTGGTAAGCTCAGCAGTAACAACTATAGGTTTTTCAGACCTGTTATCAGGTTCATTTTGATAGCATTTCTTTATAGTTCTTTTACCTGCATTATATTCACGAAGCATTTCCTTAAAAGATTTTATGTCCATTTTTCCTTCATCGATTGCAGCTCCGATAAAACTATCAAGTGTTTCATCATCATATAAATCCTGTAATTCCATTATTCTTTTTGCATGAAATGTTGGCTGGTCAAATTTACGCCCGGCTATTTCAAGATACTGCGCACCATTACGGAAACGGCTGGTAAAATCTCGCCTTATCTGCGGGATAGAAGTAGGGACCTTTTTTGCTATGGAATCGTAATGCTTTGGATTTGTGCGTATTTCATGTTTACCGTAAATTATCTCCTGATGCTCTATAAAGTGCCCCTGTGAATCAATGTCATTTACTTTAGGATGTTTTTGACATAAATAGGTAGTTATGTTCAAGAAAACTGTACACTTAGGCGTTAAATCAAAAAATTAAATAGAATAGAATTGTTCAAACCTGAAATATATGCAGAATATAACGGATTTAGAAGTAAACTATTCGGAAAAAGGGTAACTTTAATAAGACTATGAGAAATTCTTTTTGCTTCCCATAGATGGATAAAAAGGTTATAGTTAATTAAGAGTAATGCTTAGTTCCTATAGCAGAAACTCATTGGTAATTTGAACCTTGCTTGGCGGCGATAGGTTCTGCCAGGTCTGATTGGTTCAATATTATTGGCAATCAGGCCTGTTGCATCTATAGGGACTTTATCATTTCTGTTTCTTAGATGATCACGACATATCTTTATGGCTTGAGCAAAATTGACTTTGTATTGTAGTTTTCGCTTTTTATTGGGTATTTCTACTTTCATTGTTATTTCAGAGCAGTAGTTAAACATGATTGCTCTGGCATATACTTCTTGAACGATGTATTTGTATTTTTTGCTATGAAAAGCCTTTAGGCATAGTGGATATTTCAAATCCCTATATGCGGTTTCCTGATCCCAACGCATATGATAGAGTTTCTTTAACTCATCCATATCAAACTCAACATCAGGGAGATTAGTTATAAGATTTTCATAGGTATTATCTGCTATTTCAATACGCACTATACGTAATGGCATATGAAATTCTGTACATTCAGAATCAATGTAATCAAATGGAACTTCTTGACAAATATATCTATAGTCCTCAGCACGCTCAGGATGCAAGCGCTTTTTCTTTGAGTAAGATCGAGTAAGAATACGATCAACATGAAAATCAAGTTCTTTGACATTATCTACCGAAAAGCCTAACAACCTAGATGTTTTAACATCAGTACAGCGAATAAGAAAGTATTGATTATGAGCCATTACATGAGCAAAGTTGTTATATGAAGCATATCCTCTATCTGCAAGGTAAATGGAAGGTATTGAGTTATCTACCCTGTCAATCATTTGACAAAATGCTTGGTATTCATTTCTCTTCCGGCATGGTTGTATAAGAACATCAAGAAATTTTTTGTCTAGGACTGAATATAGAGCGTTTATATGGATCTGGTTAAATCCTCTTGGCGATTTGTTGTTGGGAGGGAAGTAGGTATCCTTGTCCGTTTCATCTCGAAAAATATCTGCAACTGATCCATCACAGGCAACAAGACTATATTTATCTTTATATAGTTTGCGAGAGAATTTTTGTGTGAAAGTATATAAAAGATAAAGAAGCGAGTCAGCTTTCAATTTTGCACGTTGATTGCAGTATGCTGCTTTCTTGGGTGTATCTCTGGAACGTCCAAAGAAACGGTAGAGTTCTTCCCTGATACAGTCACCTTCCATAGTGAGGAGTAAAAGAATAAAATCCTTAAAACATAATTTACGGTTACGTGTAAAATCCTTGCCGGGATGAACAGCAAACTTGTTGGGAACCATTGCCAGTTCATCAATTGCTGTGTTAAGCATCTTTTTTACTACATCTGTGTATGCCATATGTGCCTCCTTAATTAGGTTAGTTAAAAGTGAACAATTCCTAATTAATTGGCTTTTTTCTGATTGATAATCAGAAAAAAGCCGCACATTTTCGGTATTCTGTCAAGTGTTATATATTATTTTTTTGAGTTACTGGTAACAAAAAACAGAATTCTATATTTTCATAGAATTCCGTTAAGTAAATGACATTGGGTCTGAACTGTAACTCGATGCAGTCCAAACGGCTCTGTATCAGCTGACACAAAAAACATCGACAGACTATAGCGCTGATAAGATAAAAACGATATATAATAGTGGCCAATCAGATGATGACGCGAAAAATGACGTTCCATATGGTACGTACCATCTGAGTGAAAAATCT
>JAILBX010000028.1 GCA_024680675.1 Lachnospiraceae bacterium
TCCTGTCTGTTGCCACCAGTATAAGATTCTCTCCAACATCATAGATTTCTCTAACCTTTCCCTCTTTAACAGGCTTGTATTCGGTCATATCCCTCTCCTTTTTATTTATAGAATTACTTTATTTACAATTTACACAAATACTCAAAAATATTACCACTTTCCGACCCATAATTCAAGAGCAGCCCCATCTAAGCCTCCGGCTTTATCAGCATACGGGCTACGCTGAGGATTTCAGATGCGTGCTATCGGGATAAGCAGGCAAGCATTTGGTCCAGTTATTTAAGAATCGTTATACTAGGCCCCTGAGGTGGTTAATGAATAAGAGATCCAAAAAAGAGAGAAAATTTCATACAGGATCCTTTTACGCTTTTGTGATCCTTCTTTTGTCATCCATTAGTCTCTTTGGATGTAATGGCAAAGGAGAAAACGGAGCTAATGGAACTGAGATAGCTGTTCTTGAATCCGGCTACAAATTTGAAGGAGATCAGGGTCAGCCCTCTTCTGCTGCTACAGAGGATTCAAAGAGTAAAGAAGCAGCTAAGGGAGATAGCAGCGGTAATACTGCAAATGATTCGCAAAATAAGCTTACCTCTCAGGAGCTCCTTAATTCAACGCCAACCAAAACTCCTACAGAAGCTGCCAGTAAAAATATCCCTTCAAATATAGAGGTTATCAGAACGGGTGACGGAAATACTAATGTTCCCTCCTACAGTAATGCTACGGCTCCGGAGCCTACACCGGCTGTTCCGGTTTCTATGACTCCGGTGGTAAACGGAGTAGGAATAAGGCCTGAGTATCTTACTATTTATTTAGGTGATATAAATACCGTCACTAATCCTACTACAACACCGGCAAGCGGCACTGGAACGCCAACCCCGACACCCACTGCAACTGCAACAGCTACTCCTACAAGCAGCCCGAATTCACTGCCTTCGGTGGTTTCCTGGAAGGGGGATGTTAATGCAACTATAACAAACGGCTCAGGCAACCTGACCTGGAGGAGCAGTGATCCGAATGTTGCCTTTGTTACGGGAAGCGGAAATCAGGCTACGATAACCGGGGTTTCGGAGGGTCTGGCAAATGTGGAGGCCAGGCTTAACGGCTCCGTTTACGGAACTGTGGTGGTGAAGGTATTTGAGAGGGCTCCAAACAGCTTTGATGTGGATGCCTGTCAGGTGAATGCAGCAGGGGAATATTCCGTTAGTAATTGCGACAGTCTTATAAGCAAGGTTAATGAAATAAGGAAAAGCTATAATATAGCGGAAGCAAAAAAGAATTCCTCACTATGCAAGGCAGCGGATATAAGGGCAAAGGAGATCGCTTTCGTATTTGGCAATTTCAGACCCAATCTTGACAGCTTTAATTCGGTTGCTCCAAAGTATTACAAGGCAGAGGCCATTGCCTGTATCCCGGCTTCGGCATCGGTAAATGAAGCTATGGCGGGATTGCAGAATTATACTACAACAAGAGCAGATATAATGAATGAAAATTATAATAATATCGGGGCTTCATATTACAAACTGGGTGATCTTGTATATGTTGTCCTGGCCTTTGGGTATTAGATATGTCCCTTGAGTATTTTGTATTGGCTTTTGAAGTGCTTAGCGGATTTATCTGCCTTATTATAGTAACTACCATTTGTTTTGCAAAGATCACCTTGAGAGATCATGTCTATAAGCTGGCAGGCTTAGTAAGTGCAAATGCTTTTATCCAGTTTTTTGATGCAATGTCTCTGTGGTTCAGGGAAGATGTGAGTTATAGAGGATATTTAGCAGTTCTTATCAGCAATTTTCTGGTTTTTTTATTTTCCCTTGCAATTGCCGTTTTGGGAACCATCCTTGTAAACAGTATCATAAAAGAAAGGGTAGGATCTTTAAACAGCTTTATAGTAAGCTATGAGCTGATAGCGGCTATTTTGGCCATGGTCATTTTGGGATTTACAAAGTTTCAGAAGATAATTTCCTTCCAAAACCAGCGTAATATCTTTTACAGGACAGATTATTTCTGGATCCAGGAATATTTAAGTATAGCCTTTTCTATTTTGATGTTTGTGGTACTTATTATCTATTACGAGTATTTTATCCCTTTTGAACGCTTTGTAATAGTTTTTTGCTCTTCATTTATGCTTTTTTCTGCCATATTGCAGATATTTGTGGATGGAGATACTCTGACAAATATAGCTACAACACTCTATGTACTCTTTATTGTGATAATCTATCAGACAAATAGCGCAAAGATCCTTTATATCAGGGAAAAACAATTAAATGAGGAAAAGATAATACTTTTTAACAGACAGATCCACCCTCACTTTATATTTAACAGTATTCTTGTTATAGAGGAGCTTTGTCATGATAACAGGGAGGCTGTTGAGACCATAAGGCATTTTGCCGGTTTCCTGAGGAAAACAGTAGAAAGCATGAATGAATCCGACTGTATAAGCATAAAGGAGGAGCTGGAGTTAGTGGACAATTATCTCTATTTGGAAAAAAAGAGATTTGGTGATACCATAAAGGTAAGTAAAAATATTTTGGATATGGATTTTAAGGTTCCTTCCTTTAGTATTCAGGTATTTGTGGAAAATGCCATACAGCATGGAATAAGAGCTAAATATCCGCCAAAGGGTAATGTCACTATAAATATTTACAAGGGGGATAAAGAGCATATCATAGAGGTAAAGGATGATGGTATAGGCTTTGATCCCTATATTCTTTCAAGTGATAAGGAAGTGCACACAGGGATAGAAAACGTTGAAAGAAGGCTTAAGCTTATGTGTAACGGAAGTCTTGAGGTGGAAAGCGCCATATCAAAGGGAACCAGGATCACAGTGAAGATCCCCATCACTCCTTGAAAGGACTTAATACATAAATGAATATTTTGATAGTTGATGATGAGATATTTGCAACAAAGCAGCTTGAGAGGGTAGTAAAGAACACAATAAAAGGAGTAAATGTAATAACGGCACAGAATTATATCGATGCTCTGGTGTTTGTAAAGAAATTTGAACCGGATCTGGTTTTTCTGGACATACTTATGCCGGGAATGGACGGTCTGACACTGGCAAAGGAGATAAAAAAGATCAGGGAAAGCAGCCATATTGTTATTGTTACCGCATATAAGGAATATGCCTATGAAGCCTTTCAGCTTTACGTATCAGGCTATATCCTTAAGCCTGCGGATGAGGGCAGAATAAAGGAATTACTTGATAATCTTAAAATCACTCCGGAAGATAATAAGGAAGAGACTGATAATACAGAAGAAAAGGAAGCAAAGCTTCATGGCAAGGAGGGACTTTATATCAGGTGCTTTGGGAATTTTGAGGTTTTTTATAATGACAAGCCCCTGACCTTTAAAAGAACCTATACAAAGGAGGTATTGGCTTATCTTATAGATCTGAACGGTACCACCTGTACTACAAATGAGATATGCAACATTTTATGGGAAGATGAAATGTATATCGGAAATTCAAATAAGACCAGCTATTTCAGGCATATGTGGGCAGATCTTAAAAGTACCCTGAAATCCATAGGCTATGATAATATACTTTTTCATGCCAGAAATGCTTACGCAGTCATTCCTTCAAGGATCAACTGCGATTATTATCTTGCCTTAAACAAGGACAAAGATGCCATAGCCAGCTACCACGGCGTTTACATGCAAAATTACAGCTGGGCCGAAGAGAGAGTAGGCTGGCTTGACAGGAATCTTTAAGCTCTTTTGTTTAAATCCTATTTATTGCAGGGCTATCTCAACTGATCCGATATCAGAGAAGGTCCTGTAGTTATCATGTATGGTAAGCTTTACAGGTGAGGTCTTATTTTTAAGCTTTACCGTATAGCATACATCTATGGAATTACCATCAGCTATCTTTGTGTCCTTATTATAGAATTCCTCCGGTGCCTCCTCAAGGGGAGCAAAGGTCTCAAGCTTTTCACCCTCCTGTTCAACTATGGGAACAAAGACCTCTGACATGGACAGAGCTTCAGAGAGTTTATTGGTATAGGTAAAGTACAGGATACAGGCGGGATTACCTTCGGAGTCATCGGTAAGCTTAACCTTGGAGCAATTAAGGGCAAACTCGTCATCATCCACATTAACAGAGCCTGAATTCCCGGAGGATCCCTGACCCTCTTTGCTTTCTGAGGCTGTATTGCTCTCTTCCTTCAAGCCTACTCCAAAATCCTTATTACTGATCTTGGTGATCAGGCTGAAGAGGATAATGAAAAGGATGGCAAGTATCACAATTTCAAGAGTGAGTACAGAGAAGGCTACAAGCTTGAAGCGCTTGTCCTTTTCTTTTTTTTCATAAGATGTGGAATAATAATCCACCTTAAGATCCGGATCAAATTCCTCGGCTTTTTTCTCCCGGGCTTCTTTTGCCCTTTTGTTTTCATTGAATTTAACAGCGGGATTTGTCATTTCCGTGGATTTGACGAAGGATTTTTGGGATTTTGACTCTGAAATGCTCTCTCCCTTAATTTGCGAAGAGGGGTCAGCATCTTTTTTTGTCTTGTCTGCTTTTACTTCCTCGGGACTGTTTACAGCTGCTGTGTTGTCCCGGATCTTTTCCCCCACAGAAAAATCTATGGTTGAACCCCTTTTCTTCTTCTGCTTTTGCTGTTTTTTTCTTTCTTTTATTTCTTCGGGAGAAAGCTTTCTTCTCACCATTTTCTTTCCGCTTTGATGTGACATTTATACTCCTGAATAAAGCCTGCTTTAAAAGCTGCTTTTACGATCATACTGTTTTGATAAAGAAGATAAAGATCAAGAGGAGGGCTTTGTGAAGCAGCTGGTCTTACCTTCATAATCGCTGCCGGTTTCCTGCCTGAAGTGTTCAAAATACAATTCCGGATCCTTTGTTACATCATATAATGTATAAAAGGCCATAAGAACCATCTCACTCGGGTTATACTTAAGTCCGAACTTTCCTTCATCCACTGCGGCCTTGAAGCGGTCTATCTGCCAGACAAGTATATCTGCAACAGTCATACCCTTTACGGACAGGCTGCAAAGAAAGTCATTATTTTCAAAGTAATACTGCACTTCTTCATAGAGCTCCCTGTTTTCCTTCATTCTTCTCCATAATTCCTCTGCAAAGTCATTACTCTGATTAAAATCCAAAGACTTTAAAAGTATTTGATCATATAATTTTTTTTCTTCTTCATTTAGGTTTTCCGTAAAATTTTCCATGCCGATAGATTAACATATTTTCAGCTGTAATACAAGTTACCTTTGGGACTACCTTCGTTGACTGGGAGGGCAGGATTATGATACAGTAAGGAACAGATTGATACCTTTTAATGCTTTTAAGAATAGGAGATGATACCGTGAAGATTTCCGAAATATTAAAAAGAGATGAGTGCGGTCTGTCCTTTGAGGTCTTTCCTCCAAAGACAGATACAAAGTATGAAAGTGTAAAGGATGCCACCGAAAAGATCGCCGAGCTGAATCCCAGCTTTGTAAGTGTTACCTACGGAGCTGGCGGCGGAACAAGCCAGTATACCCTGGATATAGCAAAAAATATAAAGGATAACAGGGGAGTTACCTCTCTTGCCCATTTAACCTGTGTTTCCTCGGATAAGGGCACGGTTATGCAAAGACTTGATGCAATGAAGGAAGCGGGAATTGAAAATGTTATGGCTTTAAGAGGGGATCTGACAGAGGAATTAATGAAAACGGATCCTTCAAAGTGGGCCTATAAACATGCTATTGAGCTTATAAGAGATATAAAAGAAAGCGGATGTGATTTTTGCATAGGAGCAGCCTGTTATCCGGAAATACATCCTGACAGCTCTAATCAGAGGGAGGATATAAAGTATCTTAAGGAAAAGGTTGATGCAGGAGTATCTTTTCTTACAACCCAGATGTTTTTTGACAACAGTCTCTTTTTCAGCTTCCTTTACAAGATAAGAGAAGCAGGGATAACAGTACCTGTATTGCCGGGTATAATGCCAATTACCAATGCAAATCAGGTGGAGCGGGCTATAAAGCTGTCGGGCTCCTTTATGCCCTATAGATTTAAGAGCATAGTGGATCATTTTGGAAGGGATCCTTTGGCAATGAAACAGGCGGGAATAGCCTATGCAACAGATCAGATAATAGATCTTTACGCCAACGGGATCAAAAATGTGCATGTATACTCTATGAACAAGCCTGATGTGGCAGCCGCCATTTCCCATAATCTTTCAGATATACTTGGAAAAAAATTTTAAAAAAAATCAGACCCCTTAATATGGATCTGATCCCGAGTCGAGTCTTTAACCCGGAATAGATGTCAGGCCGGGCTAAAGACTACTCAGTGATTTGTTAGGAAATATATTTGAAAATAGACATAGCGATTTAATGACAGCTAAAACCCTTCATAAGTTTTTGGCATATCAAAACAATTTAAGCGTCTCCGGTGTCGGATTTGGAACAATGCAGCCATGGAAAGCTGATCTGTGTTTACCAAATCCGTACAGTCCTGATTCCCTATATCAAAGACCGGAGTTCACCGGCTTGCATAAGTGTGTTACGCCGATTCCACACTGCAAGTCTGACCTTCGTAAAGCAGAGCCCTCAAATTCTCTGATCTACAATTATATGTAAAATCTCCCCATCTTACATATTTAACCGTGCGTTAGTGCTGCGCCCGGTTATTTTTGCGCTTAGGCGCCCTTTTTAGCAAGAGCTCCTCATCCTGTAGAGCTCGACCGTAAGCGTCTTCTTTGGCTATCAGCAAAAAATCCGCATCAGAATTATTGAGCACATGCAAAACTGCAGCATAAGCTCCAATAGAAACCTTAGATTCCCCTTTTTCGATAGCCCACAATGTCGTTCTGCTGATGCCGGCGCTATCAGCAACATCCTCTATGGCAAGCTTGCGCCTTAATCTGGCAAGCTTAATCTGTTCCCCCATTTTTTTCAGGATCGACACAGTGTCAGGCTCAAGTATCACAGCCTTTTGCATTGCATCCCCTTTTTTTTACTACTCCTCGTCCCTTAACGTTCATTATTATAAACATAATATAGGATAATGTCAATATAAATAAACTATAAAAAAACTCTTTATTTTTTATTTAGGTATGTTATTATAAATAAAGTAAGTGTTTTTCTTAAAACACGGGCTTTTTTACCGGATAATGGTTGAAGGATAAGGGAGCTTTTGGATCATTATCGTCAGGTAAAGGTTTTTTTAATGTTTGTTTATTTAAACATTGGCCTGTAAATGAGAGCGGGTTAAAAATCCTGAAGGGACAATGTTTATATAAGCCAGGGCAGTAATTATAAAATATAGATTTAAGCATGTTAGGAGAGAGTTATGAAAAAGAAGCAAAAGGCACAGTTAATGACAGTCATCGGGCTGGCGGCATTATTGATAATCATTATTGTCGTGATCTTGCTGCTTGTATTGAGCAGAAAAAAGTTGGAGTCTCTTACCCTGACCCCTACCTTTTCCGAGACAGAGCTTGATGTGAACAATGATTACATTTTTAATGTATCAGCTGCTCCGGAGGGTATTAAGCTTAAGGATCTTGAGTTGTTCGTTGACGACACCACGGCGGTGTTTACTGTAGCAAGTGAAGATAATACCCAGGTGGCTCTTCATACAGGAGCGGAGGGCACTGTTAATGTTTATGTAAAGCAGGGAGATATAGCAAGTAATTATATGACCTTTAATGTGGTGGATCAGACGGCTAAGGCCGAAGCTCTTGCAAAACAGGAGGCTGAAGCCGAGGCTGAGGCAGCTGCTCTTGCCTTAGAGCAGCAAAAGCTGGAGGAAGAGGCTGCAAAGAAGGAATATGTTAAGACGACAACCAAGGTTCGTGTGAGATCCAATCCCTCCACCGACGATTCCTCAAGCGTTCTTACAACGGCAAAAGAGGGAGATGTTTTTGAGAAGGTAGAAGATGTTGAAGACTGGACAAAGATAGTCTATAACGGTGGCGACGGATATATTAAGACAGAGTATCTGACTGTTATGACCCAGGAGGAATATGACGCAAGCCAGTCCGGAGAGGGTGAGGAAGCCGGTCAGGAGGAAGAAAAGAAGGAAGAAGAGAAAAAGGAAGAAAAGAAGGAAGAGAAGAAGAGCGAGACAACAGGAGCTGCCAATACGACCCAGAATGATGCGGATGCCGCAGCTAAGCAGGCAGCAGATGCCGCAGCAAAGCAGGCAGCAGAAGCCGCCGCAGCCCAGCAGGCAGCTGAAGCAGCCGCCGCAGCTCAGGCAGCCGCCGCAGCATCAGCTACTCCTTATACCTTAAGCGGAGTACCTGTTACGGCGACCCAGTACGCCAACCTTTTAAATATGTTCAGATTTGCTACTCCAAACGGAACAGATGAGGAAGCAAAGGCTGAGGTTGAGATCCACAGCGGAGCAGAGATACAGGCTATCATTCAGGATAAGGGCTGGTGATCTCTTAAAAGTAAAGGGCTTAAAAGCCCATATGATAAAAAAGGAAACCCGAGTAAGGGTTTCCTTTTTTACATTTTTATGAAGCTATACAAAAGCAACATTTTAAGCAGTAAAAAAAAGATATTTTTTGCTATATTGTATATTACATTTTTAAATACAGGGTGCTATAACTTATATGCTCTGAAAAGGTAATTATTAACAGATTATAAACTTGTTTTAAAGTTTTTATTGTTAAGAGTGATAAAGAAATATTAAAGATAAGTTCAGGAGGAAAAGCCATGAGTAAGAAGTATGTTAAAGATATGACCACGGGATCACCTACAAAGCTATTATTATCTTTTTCGCTTCCTCTGGTGGTGGGTAATGTATTTCAGCAGTTTTATAACATGGTTGACTCCATAATAGTGGGAAAATATGTGGGCGCAGAGGCTTTGGCAGCTGTGGGAGCCACAGGATCTTTGAATTTCCTCTTTTTCTCCTTGTGCGCCGGAATGGCCAGCGGAATAGGAATAATAATATCCCAGTGCTTTGGCGCCGGAGATACGCATTCTGTTAAAAGGACCATAGTAAACGCTGCTTACATCATGCTGGTGTGCGGTATAGGAATGGGTGTTCTGGGATTTTTATTGGCAAGACCCATACTCCTTGCTCTCAATACTCCGGAGAATATTCTGGCTGATGCCACCTTATATATGAAGATATGCTGTGCAGGCACCATCTGTGTGGCAACCTATAACTGTATTGCCTCTATTCTGAGAGGGGTGGGAGATTCCAAAAGCCCCTTGTATTTTCTCATAGTAGCAAGCGTACTTAACATAGCTCTTGACCTCTATTTTGTAAAGGGACTTAACATGGGAGTCGCCGGTGTTGCCTATGCCACCATAATTTCCCAGTTTGTATCAGGAGTCCTTTGCATAGCCTATGCCTTTGCAAAAAATCCTTTATTCAGGTTTTCAAAGGAGCATCTGGGTTATAACAGAGTTATTGTTTCAAGATGTGTGAGGATGGGAGTGCCTCTTGCTTTTCAAACCTCTTTGATAACTATTTCCTGCGTGGCTTTACAAAGTGTGGTTAACAGCTTTGGATCCACGGTTGTGGCAGCCTATACTGCTACCTCAAGGATAGAGCAGGTGGTACAGCAGCCCTTTAACTCCTTAGGAGTTGCAATCTCAACCTATACCGGGCAAAATATAGGAGCAAGAAGGTTTGACAGAGTTAAGAAGGGCTTTATAAGATCCTATATCATAATGGCAATATTTACTCTTTCTATCGTACCCCTTGCCTGGATATTTGGTGATCAGATAGTATCTGTATTTGTAAATGACAGTGAAATAATAGAGCTGGGAGGAAAGGCATTAAGAATAACAAGTATTTTCTACCTTTCCCTTGGAACCATATATGTTACAAGAGGACTTTTGAACGGAGCTTCAGATGCAAAGTACGCATTTATAAACGGCTGCGTGGAAATGTTTGGAAGGATATGCTTTACAAGACCCCTGACCCTGATCCCTTTTATAGGAGTATGGGGAGTCTGGCTTGCAACGGCTCTTACCTGGTTCATAACGGCTCTGGCCGGTCTTATAAGATATAAAACAACAATACTGCGAAGGGAATCAATGGCAGATAACGGTATTGCAAAGAGAAACACAGGCTTTGGAGCAGGACTCTTTGAAGGAAGAAGACTTGGATTTGGAAGGGGACATTTCTTCAGCCGTTCTTAAGGCTGCATAAATACAGAGATAAGTGTTAAAAAGACCAAGGGTGAAGCGATGCCCCTGGTCTTTTTACTTAACGGCCCATTCATTGACAAAAGTTTTTTATGATAATAAGATTATCTATGAATTTAGTGATATTTGTTGATAAGGGCAGGAGGAGGAAGGCATGGCTTCTACCAAGAAAAATTCAAAAGCAGTATGGATGATAATGGAAGAGCTGCTGGAGGTGGACAATATTGATGAAGCTTTGGACGGCTTTATATCAACCTTGGTGAAAACCTTGAAAAGTGAAGCGGGAGCCATATGGATCCTGAATAAAAAAACAGATCTTTTGCATTGCATGTTCAATGTGGGGCCCCTTGATCTTACCGATATGATCATTGAAAACGGCCGGGGACTTGAGGGAAGGGTTACTCAAAGCGCCAGTAAGGTATTTGCCCCCCATGTGGAGGGTGACAGTGATTATGAGCTATCCTGCTTTGATGAAAGGGGCTTTACTGTTACAAGCGCTATCTGCGTGCCCCTTACAACCCCAAATGATGTATTCGGATGCATTATGGTGGCAAACAGACAGGATGGAGATCTATACAGCAGAGAGGATGTTACCCTCTGTAACCAGATGGCATCTCTTGTGGCAGCCACCATAGAGGAGAAGGGCCTGGTACCTGAGGATACAGGGGATAAGGAGGTAATAGTCTCCGTCAATAATCTTACAAAGGAATATGCGGGGGGAAGTAATATAAAGGGAGCTTTAAGGGGTATAAATCTTGATATATATAAGAATGAGCTTTTAGTGATCCTTGGAGAATCAGGATGCGGTAAGGGTACTCTTTTCAACCTGATCGGGGGTTTGGATGAGCCTTCCAAGGGTTCTGTAATGGTGGAGGGCAGGGAGCTGTCCGCTCTTAGTGACCATGAGCTTAGCAAATACAGGAGGAAGTATCTGGGCTTTGTCTTTTCGGAGCATAATCTTATGCCAAATCTTACGGCACTTGAAAATATCCGCTTTGCGGCGGAGCTTGTGGACTATCCCCTCATGCCTGAGGAGGCTCTTTCCATGGTAAAGCTTTCGGAGCTGGCAGACAATTATCCGGAGCAGATGACCATAGAGGAAGGGCAGAGGGTGTCCATAGCCAGGGCCATTGTTAAAAAACCCAGGCTGATACTGGCAGATGAGCCCACAGCCGGTCTTGACTGCAAGAGCGGGACAGAGCTTTTGGAGATTATAGAAAAAGTAGTAAGAAGCCAGGGTGCAACGGTTATGATGATCACCCATAACAGTGAAATAGCCAAAATGGCTGACAGAGTAGTTAAGCTCAGATCGGGAAGGATCAAAAGCATAAGAAGAAATATACATCCCATAGCAGCTAAGGAGCTGGAATGGTAGGCAAGAGGTAAAAATGAAGGTAACTCAGAGGAAGGATAGTTTTAGACTGATCGGGGAACAGAAGATTTCCTGGATATCCATTATGATCATAGTGGCCTTATCTGTCATGGCCTACCTTGGTCTGAATTTTGCTTCCAGGTCTTTAGAGGATTCCGGCAACAGCTTTTACAGGGAATCCCGCTTCAGGGACCTTGAGATAAGCTCAACCATGCTGTTAACAGAGGAAGATATAGACAGGATAAGGCAGTGTGAAGGAGTAAAGGAGGTTGAAGGGATCTGTAAGAGTGAGGGCTTTCTTTCAAAGAGGGTGGGAGGAGCTGATAAAAGAGAGGTTGAGATACTGTCCCTGACAGATAATATAAATAAAAATACAGTAAAGGAAGGCAGGCTGCCTGAAAAAGAGGATGAGTGTGCCATGGAGGAGGAGATCGCCGGGGAGCTTGGTATAAAGGTTGGAGATGAGGTGAGCCTGGCAAGCCTTGAGGGTGAAGCTCCTAAGTACCTGAAGGGAAAGGATTACAGGGTAAGTGCTCTTGTAACTACTGCTGAACATGCGAGCACCAGGGACGGATCACTTCCTGCTTTGATCGTAAAAAGGGAGGCTTTTGATCCTGAAAGCCTTGGGCCCTATTTTATGGAAGCTCTGGTTCTTATGGAAAAGCCTGAAAATATCAGCTATTTTGACCGACAGTATCTGGAGGAGGTAAATAAAGTAACAGAGAGTCTGGAGAGTCTGGCAAGGGAAAGGGAAAGGCTAAGGACAAATGAGGTAAAGGGGAGCTATCAGTCAAAAATAGGAGAGAGTGAGGCTCTGCTTTCCACCGGAGGGGATCAGCTGCTGGAAGCAAAAAAGAAGCTGGATCAGGACAGGAAGGAGCTTGCTGAGAGCGAGAAATCCCTTGATAAAATGAAGGCGGATCTGGACGCTATTCTTAAACAGTATCCTGAAGGAAGCTCTATTTTTGAGGCAATTCGCCCCCGATATGAAGAGAGCCTCAGTTTATATAATAAATCCCTTAAGGAGCAGGAAGAAAAGCAGGCAAAATACGAATCCAGCAAAAAGGATTATGATGAGAAGCTTAAGGAATATTACAGAGGCAAGACAAATTTAGAGGATTCAAAGAAGGAGTTAAGTGAAATAGGAAGCTGCAGGTGGCTTTTACTTGGACCAAAGGGTAATCCTTCCTATGCTTATACCTATAGCTCCGTTAATAACATAAGGGAACTGGGTACAGCCTTTGCCATAATATTTATTCTTCTTGGGGCTTTAGTCACCATTGTCACCACAGGAAGAATGGTCAGTGAGCAGAGAAAGGCTCTTGGACTTTTAAAGACCCTTGGACTTTATAAGAGGGAGATGCTTTTAAAATATGTTACCTTTAGTCTGTCGGCTACCTTGTCGGGAATCCTTTTGGGATTTTTCGGAGGGACTTATTTTCTTCAAAGGCTGCTTTTGAAAATATACGGAAGCTTTTTTATCTATGATACATCCGGGCTTAAGATAGATCCTCTTCTGACGGTCCTTGTTGTCACAGGAGAGATATTGCTTTCTTTTTTAACTGTCTTTTTCAGCTGCTTTGGACTTTTAAAGAAAAAGGCAGAAAAGCTTATGGAAGACAGGCTTCCAAGCTATCGCCATAAAAGAAAAGGAGGAGAGCAGGGCTCATCTCTTTACTTTAAGCTGATCTTTTATAACATAATGTCGGCTTTGAAAAAAACATTGATAACCATTATAAGCATAGGGGGAGTAACAGCTGTTCTTGTTGCAGGCTTTACAATGAAGGGCTCTGTAAGCAAGACCTTAAAGTACCATTACAAGGATATAATAGCCTATGATTACCAGCTTGATCATCAGATGGCAGACGATAAGACCCTTTTTGAAAAAATACAGGAGATAGCAGGTAAAGACAGCATTAAATGCGACGGCTTTTATGATAAGGAGAGATATATAAATGTTAAGGGGGAAATGATAAAGGCTGAGCTTATATGCGGAAGTCTGACAAAGCTTGACAGTTATATCCTGCGTATAGATCATAAGAGCGGCAAGGAGATATCCGGGGACATTGACCCATCAGGAGAGTATTGCGAGGGAATATGGATATACAGCAGACTGGCAGAGAGTAAGGGCTTAAATAAAGGCGATGAGTTTTTGCTCTATGATGATCAGTTAAATCCCTATGCAGTAAAGGTGGCGGGGGTGTTTGAAAATTATTTCGGATCCAGACTCATTATGAGTGATGATTACTATAAAAAGGTTTTTGGACAGGCCCCCCGGAACAATACCATATTTATAAAGAGCGGTCTGGAGCTTGAGGGGGAAAAGCTGATGGCTCTTTTGGGGCTTGATGGAGTAAGTCAGGTAAAAAGTGAAGGGAAGAGTTACGACTTTGGAAAAAGATCAATAGATATATTCGGCAATATCGCCCTGGTCATGGTGGCTGTGGCTGCTGTCATGTCCTATCTTATACTTCAAAACCTTATAAATATACATATGGGACAGAAGAAAAGAGAGCTGACTCTTATGGCTATCAACGGTTTTTATACAAAGGAGTTAAAGCTTTACGGATCAGGAGAGTTTTTGGTGAATTCCGCCCTGGGAATGCTTCTTGGGCTTTTTTTGGGATCCTTTCTGGGAAGATACATGATCGGCCTTATGGAAAGTGAAAGCATGGAATTTGTAAAAAATATAAGGCCTGAAGCATGGTTTTTTTCCGTCCTTATAATTTTTATATTTATACTTTTGGCCTTACTTGTAGGCATGAAGGATATAAAGAAGCTGGATCTTAAAAGTCTGACCGGTGAGTGACCACTAAATTTAGAAAAGATATTGACAAGGCTTCTTTTGTTTGGTATTATGTCACTTGTCGGTTGACTTAGGAAAAGCAAGTGAATATGCACGAGTGGCTCAGTGGTGGAGTATCGCCTTGCCAAGGCGAGGGTCGCGGGTTCGAATCCCGTCTCGTGCTCTATATAAAGGAGAATATCCCTTGGGATATTCTTTTTTTGCTCTGAAATTATAGGGTAGCGGATTTCTTTTTTATAGACAAGAGCCTGCTGGTTTGATATAATTTACTGCGAGGATAAGGCAGCGAATGTTTTGTTTGGTGTCTTTTTTTATCTCACTATAAAAGACAGGTTTTTCTCTTGGGGAGGAGAAAAGTCTGACTTGGCATTTCTTTTGGAATGTGAAAATTTAATAAGGGGCACAGGATCATAAAGTAAAGTCAGGGAGGATTTTAATTATGAAAAATCGTATGGTTACAAAAATCTGTGCCGTTACCCTTGCTTCTGCCATGCTGGTAACCTCTCCGCTTTCCCTCTTGAAGGTAAGCGCTACGGAAAGTCAGGGAAGCAGTTCATTGGAGGATGGAAGAAACTATCTTCTCAGCATGTGTCTTTTGAATATATACAGGGCAAGAGCCGAGGAAACCAGGGTAGCAAGAGAGTTTCTGGGGCAGGCCAAATATCTTGCCTCGGTGAATCCTTCTTATGCTTCACAGGTCACAGTAGCAGAGGACAGACTTAATAAGGCTATTTATGCGGAAAATGTTGCCAAGTCGGATTATGAGCGTCAGACAGCTTATTTTTCAAGCCAGGCTTATGGAACAAATTATTATAACGGAATTTATAACTATGGGAATTATTATAATGCTTCGCTTTACAGCCAGCCTGCTGTCAATGCTCCCATGGTTTCTTATGTACATGTTAATACCACAGATCAGTCAAAGCCGGGATCCACTACCATTCCTGTGAATTCCGCTGCAAGGATCGTTTTAAACGGAAATGACGCATTTTCCATAGTGAATGCAGGAATGCCTTCAAGCCCCTCGTCCATGATGGGTCTTCTTCTTTTCAACGATAAGTATGCAAGCTATCAGAAATGGAAGA
This sequence comes from Lachnospiraceae bacterium, assembly GCA_024680675.1. Classification (GTDB taxonomy): domain Bacteria; phylum Bacillota; class Clostridia; order Lachnospirales; family Lachnospiraceae; genus UBA2868. The sequence goes on from JAILBX010000028.1 coordinate 15,386, forward strand.
TGACTATCCGCTGCTATGACTTCCAGAATAAGCTTATGGATACCGCAGTTATAAACGGACAGGTTAAGAATTCAAAGGATTTTAAAAAGCTTAATAACTTCGTTCAGATATGGAGGCTGGATCTGGCGGCAGTGACCATTACCATAGATCTTTCAGACAGCGAGTCTGTTATGGTGGCCTGGAATACAAACGGTACGGTAACAGTGACCGACATACCAAGGGCAGTCAAGAAGAATTCCAACAGCAGTTCAGGCAACAGCTCCAAAACAGACTCTTCAAACAGCAGCAGCTCCGACAGCAGTCAGAGCTCCTCTCAAAGCTCCGACAGCAGTCAGGGTTCTTCCCAAAGCTCAGGAAGCAGTTTGAATTCAGGCTCCATAAATACAGGAGGTAACAGCTCAAGCTCATCAGCCTCAGGAAGCTCCTCAGGCTCTGAGGCTTCAAGTTCAGAGAACAGCAGCTCAAGCTCATCATCCTCAGGAAGCTCATCTGACTCGGGATCTTCAAGCTCAGAGAGCAGCAGCAGTTCAAACTCTTCATCTTCGGAGAGTTCATCTTCAGGAAGCTCATCCTCAGGATCCTCAAGCTCTGAGAACAGCAGCTCAAGTTCATCATCAACTCAAAGCAGCAAGGGTGAGGCTTCAAAAACCACAGCCAGTGCAGAAAATACAAGGATGATCGAGAGCAGATATAATGTTTCGGCAGCTACAGCAGGTGGTTTTGTGGAAACCAGAGTCATAAAAACTTTAAATAAATACAATGAAACAGACTGAGTATAAAGAGAAAACAGTTCTTTTTGAAAAGAGAGTATCAGCTAATTAAGGAGAAAAGCAATGGCCTTGCTTGAAATAAAAAATCTGTCGGTCAGTGTTGACGACATGGAAATCTTAAAAAATATAGATCTAAGTATCGGAAAGGGTGAGACTCATGTCCTCATGGGGCCAAACGGGGCAGGTAAATCCACTTTGGGAAATGCTCTTATGGGTAACCCCCAGTATGTGGTCACTTCAGGTAATATATACTTCAACGGTCTTGATATAAAGGATGAGACAACGGATAAGAGGGCAAAGGCAGGTATGTTCATGTCCTTCCAGAATCCTCTTGAAGTACCGGGTATAAGTCTCTCTGCCTTTATCAGAAATGCTATTATAAAGCAGAGCGGACAGAAGCTTAAATTTACCGAATATAAGAAAAATCTTAAGGACAATATGGAGCTTTTAAACTTTGATGAGAGCTATAAGGACAGGGATCTAAATGTGGGATTCTCAGGAGGAGAGAAAAAGAAGGCCGAGATCCTGCAGTTACTTATGCTGAATCCCAGCTTTGCCATATTGGATGAAACCGATTCCGGTCTTGATGTGGATGCGGTAAGGACCGTATCCGAGGGAGTAAAGGAGTATCAGAAGAAGGGGGATGGAGCTCTGCTTATAATCACCCACTCCACAAGAATACTTGAGTCCCTTCATGTTGACAAAACCCATATTCTTGTTAAGGGCAGGATAGTGGACAGCGGAGACGGTTCGCTTGTAGAGCAGATAAATGAAAAGGGATTTGAAAAATATTTAAATTGATATAAAAGAGCTTTAAGGAAAAAACTGCAGCAAAAAACAGAGTATATACAGGTTGATCAAATGGAAAAAGAAAGAACAGAAGTCAATGATGTTGACAGGAGTATGTACGATTTCAGGTACTCTGACAAGGATTCCTATAAGGTTAACGAGGGATTGACTGAGGATATCGTACTTACCATATCAAAGGAAAAGCATGACCCGGAGTGGATGAAGGACTTCAGACTGAAATCACTTGAGGTCTACAATAAACTTAAGCTGCCTGACTGGGGGCCGGATATAAGCGGCCTCAATATGGATGATATAGTTACTTATGTAAGACCCAACACCAAAATGTCCGCAAGCTGGGAAGAGGTGCCAAAGGATATTAAGGATACCTTTGAAAGGCTTGGCATACCTCAGGCTGAAAGAAGCAGTCTTGCAGGAGTCGGAGCCCAGTACGACAGTGAGCTTGTTTATCATAATGTTAAAAAGGAAGTAAGCGAGCAGGGAGTCATCTATACCGATATGGAAAGCGCACTGACAGGAGAGTATGAGCAGATGGTAAAGGATCATTTTATGAAGCTCGTGCCTCCAAGCGATCATAAGTTTGCAGCGCTTCACGGAGCGGTATGGTCAGGAGGCTCCTTTGTTTATGTGCCCCCCGGGGTAAAGGTGGAGATCCCTCTGCAATCCTACTTCAGACTGAATGCTCCCGGAGCAGGACAGTTTGAGCATACTCTCATTATTGTTTCCGAAGGAGCAGATCTTCATTTTATTGAAGGCTGTTCCGCTCCTAAATATAATGTGGCAAATCTTCATGCCGGCTGTGTGGAGCTCTACGTGGGAAAGAATGCCAGGCTTCGCTATTCAACAATAGAGAACTGGTCAAAGAATATGTATAACTTAAATACAAAAAGAGCGATATGTGAAGAAGGGGGAAGCATAGAGTGGATATCAGGCTCCTTCGGTTCTCATGTCTCCTATCTCTATCCCTCAAGTATACTTAAGGGAGACGATTCCCATGCCGAGTTTACCGGGATTACCTTTGCAGGAAAGGGTCAGAATCTGGACACGGGAGCAAAGATGGTCCATGTAGGGAAAAGAAGCTCTTCATACATAAATACAAAGTCAATTTCAAAGGCGGGAGGTATCAGCACCTACAGAAGCTCCGTTACTGTTTTGCCAAGCGCGGAGGATTCAAAGGCCTCTGTATCCTGTGCTTCCCTTATGTTAGATGATATTTCAAGGTCGGATACGGTACCTGCCATGGACATAAGGACGGATAAGGCAGATATCGGTCATGAGGCAAAGATAGGAAGGATCAGTGATGATGCCATTTTCTATCTTATGAGCAGAGGTATACCTGAGGATGATGCAAAGGCAATGATAGTAAGCGGCTTTGCTGATCCCGTATCAAAGGAGCTGCCTTTAGAATATGCAGTAGAGATGAATAATCTGATACAGCTTGAAATGAAAGGAGCGATAGGCTGATGGAAGGGAAAGGTTTAACAAAGCTTCATGTAAATTCCCTGCCTACCCTTACCTGGAATTTTCTGAAGATAAATGACGCAAAAGTAGAGGAAAGAATAGATCTTAACGGTCGTTGTCAAAGCCTTATTCATAATATACCCAATGGGATAATAATAGGTAATGCCGGCTGTGAGGGCTGCAGCGGCTGTGACAATGTCAATGGTTTTGATATCAGATCCATAAATGGAGGAATGGGCCGGGAGGCCGGTGACTTCTTTGATAAGGCTTGTGAGGACAGTCTTGTGATAAGGGCAAAAAAGGGAGTAAAGGTCAAGGAGGCTCTCTGTATCAGCTATGCCTTAAAGGATACCGATTCAACTGCCATTAAACAGGTGATAGTGGCAGAAGAGAACAGCGAGCTTACAGTTGTTATGGATTACAGCTCAGGAGTCAGTGACGGAGGCTTTTTCGGAGTTCAGACCAAGCTTTATATAGGAAAAGGGGCAAGGATAAACCTTGTAAAGATAGAGCTCTTAGGCAGAAGCTTTCTTCACTTTGATGATATAGGAGCCGTATGCGATGACACAGGAAGCTTAAATACCATACAGATGGAGCTTGGAGGCGGTAAAAGCTATGTGGGAAGCAATATCTTCCTAAAGGGTTATAAGAGTAATTACAAGGGTGATACCGCTTATCTGTGCATAGAGGATCAGCAGCTTGATATGAACTATTATATAGGTCACGAAGGAAAGAAGACAAGCTGTGACCTTACGGTCAAGGGGGCTTTAAGGGACAATGCCGTAAAAAGCTTCAGAGGCACCATAGATTTAAAAAAAGGTGCAAAAGGGGCAAAGGGACAGGAGCTTGAAGAGACTCTCCTCTTGTCCGAAAAGGTAAAGAATAACACCCTGCCGGTTATCCTCTGTGATGAGGATGATGTGGAGGGATCTCACGGAGCCAGCATAGGAAGGCTGTCCGGGGATATTCTTTTCTATATGCAAAGCAGGGGTCTTAGCGAGAAGGATGCGGAGATCCTTATGACTAAGGCCAAGATCAATTCCGTGAGGAATCTGATCACGGATGACAAGTCCATAGGCAAGATCCAGCATTATATGGAGGATGCCTTTAGTAGGCTGTGATATAAATATTCAAAGAGGTTATAAAAATGAGTAAGAGTCCCTATAAAAAGGATTTTCCCATATTTGAAAACAGCTCCTGCATATATCTTGATTCCGCGGCAACAGCACAAAGGCCAAGGCAGGTAATTGATGCAGAGAGAGAATTTAATGAAAGGCTTAACGCAAATCCTTTAAGAGGTCTTTACGATCTTTCAATGAAAGCAACTGAGGCCTACGAGTCTTCCAGAGAGGCAGTTGCTTCTTTTATTAATGCAGAAAAGAGCGAAGAGATAATATTTACAAGAAACGCAACTGAAGGTCTGAATCTGCTTGCTTACAGCTACGGCCTTAATTTTCTTTCGGAAGAGGATGAGATACTTACCAGTGTTAAGGAGCATCATTCAAACATGCTGCCCTGGCAGATGGTGGCCAAAAAGACCGGTGCAAAATTAAGGTATTTAGAGCTCTCAGAGGATGGAAGCATAAGCGAGGAGGAGCTTGAGCTAAAGCTTACTGACAGAACAAGGATAGTTGCTCTTTTGCAGGTTTCAAATGTTCTGGGCTCCACTGAGCCTATAGAGAAGATAGTAAAGCTTGCCCATAAGAAGGGGGCTGTGGTGGTAGTTGACGGAGCTCAGTCCGTACCCCATATGAAGGTGGATGTAAGAGAGCTGGATGTGGATTTTCTGGTCTTTTCAGGTCATAAGATGATGGCTCCTTTAGGGATCGGCGTTCTTTACGGAAAGAAAAAGCTTCTTTCCAAAATGCCGCCCTTTTTGAGGGGAGGAGAGATGATAGAGTCCGTTTCCTTAGGAGGAGCAAGCTTTGCAGAGCTACCCCATAAATTTGAAGCGGGAACAGTAAACGCCCAGGGAGCCTATGGCCTTAAGGCGGCCATTTCCTATATAGAGGGGATAGGCTTTGACAAAATAAGGGAAATTGAAGACGGGCTTTGTGAAATGATATTTGACGGGCTTAGTAAGCTGCCCTATGTACATATACAGGGTTCAAAGGATCCCTATAAGCATAATGGTATAGTGTCCTTTACCATTGACGGGGTTCATCCCCATGATATTGCCAGTATACTGGACGGAGACGGGATCGCCGTCAGAGCCGGACATCACTGCGCCGAGCCTTTAATGAATTACCTGGGTGTGCAGTCGACTGCCAGGGCAAGTCTGTATTTATATAATGATGAGGAGGATGTGAGGGCCTTTCTTGAGAAGGTTAAAAATGTAAGGAGGTGGCTGGGCCTTGAGTCTTAAATCAATATACGGAGAAATACTAAATGAGCATAATCTGCGTCCCATGAATAAAAGGGAGCTTAAGGATCCTACCTTTACTCTTGAGGGCAAGAATCCCACCTGTGGAGATGATATAATTTTGCAGCTTAAGGTAAATGAAGAGGGGATAATAGAGGATGGAGGCTTTACAGGCAGCGGATGCGCTATTTCCCAGGCCTCTGCCGATATTATGCTGGATCTCATAATAGGAGAGAAGAAGGAAAGAGCCTTAGAGCTTGCTTCAAAGTTTATGGGAATGATAAAGGGAGAAGCCAGCGAGGAGGATATAGAGGAGCTTGATGAGGCAGGAATACTTAAGGATATTTCTCATATGCCTGCCAGAGTTAAGTGTGCGGTACTTGGCTGGCATACACTTGAGGAGATATTTAAGGAAGAGGATCAGAAGGGCTTTTAAATGGCGGTAACAAAAAGAACCAGAGAAATATTAAATATTTTGGATGAGCAGTATTCCAGGGATCTGAAATGTCAGTTGACTCATGATTCTGCCTGGCAGCTGCTGATAGCCACCATACTCAGTGCCCAGTGTACCGATGCCAGAGTGAATATAGTCACAGAGGAGCTTTTTAAAAAATACAGCACCATAGAGGCCTTTGCAAAGGCGGATATCTCAGAGCTTGAGGAGGATATAAGATCCACGGGCTTTTATCATAATAAGGCTAAAAATATAATCGAATGCTGCAGGAGGCTTCATTATGAATTTAATGACCAGGTTCCGCAGAGTATTGAAGAGCTTACATCCTTAGCCGGAGTGGGAAGGAAAACCGCAAATGTGGTCAGAGGGAATATATATAATATCCCCAGCGTTGTGGTGGATACCCATGTTAAGCGTATCTCCCAAAGACTTGGACTTACAAAGGAGAAGGATCCGGTTAAGATCGAACAGGATCTGATGAAGGTCCTTCCAAAGGATCACTGGATCTTATATAATGTGCAGATAATCACCTTTGGCAGAGATATATGCAAGGCTCAAAGACCTGAGTGTGAGAGGTGCAGGCTTACAAAGTACTGCAGGAAGTTCAAAGAGGAGCTTCCTTAAAATAATCAGTGCATTTTAACATTTCAATAATGGAATCCCTGTTTGGGGATTCTATTTTTTCTGCTTCCTTTGTTATCCGGTCTATAGAGGCAAAATCAAAGCTATTTGCATATATATCCGCAAGAAGCTTGTAATTGGACTTTACATCACTGTGAATTGTTACCCCATATTCAAGAACCTTAACGGCTTTTTCAAGCTCCCCCTTTTTATAGAGATAGTCTCCCCATCTGTAGAGCTCTCTTACCAGCTCCAGGAAGTTTTGATCACATTGGGTAAGATAGTCAAGATTTGCGGGACCGTATTTAAATTTAAGGTCGGTATTGGTATAGGAAGAAAGATTGGAGATCTTTTTTCCCTCCATACTTACCACCTTATCCTGGTAGGCCTTTAATTCTTCATCATCTGTATCTAAATCTATGGGAAGCATGCTTAAGTCAAGCTCTATATATTTTATATCCGTAAGGGGCTGCCTTCTTACACCGTTGGCTCTGGACTCCCTTTCAAGAAAATCCTTTGCGGAGTTATCTACTTTTTTACCGGACATCCTTATATATATTTTAAAAAGTCCAAATACTATCAGAACAGTTGTAAAAATCGGAAAGAACATTTATAATTCCTTTCAAAGAGGTGAAGACTATGAATTTTAATAACAGTAAAACAAAAAAGATAATTTCAGCAGTGATAATAGCCATATTGGTTGTTGCCATGGTACTGCCTACCCTGCTGGCGATTCTTTAAAGAATTATTATAAAAAAAATATGGTATTGTGTCAATTTGAGTGTTATACTTTATATTGTGGTTTTTGCTGCAGGGGATAGGGATATTTAGTGTCTTAAGGCCTGCAGTAAGAGGAGCTTTTTAAAAAGCAGACAATAGGGGTGTTTAAACCATAGGGAGTGTGATGAAATTGATGAGATTTAGCAGGTCAGGGGTATTTTATATTGCCTTTCTTTTTTGCATGATAAGCTTTATGGAGCCTGTTTATGCAAGAAAGGTGGATATTAAGGTTGGAGGAGCCGGTATAGGTCTTGAAAATGAAGAGCTGCATAATTCAAGCAGCATGGGCAGTGAAAGCGACCCATCAAAGACCAATGGTCAATCTTCAACTGCATCATCTTCCAATCCTCAGTCTTCTTCTGACATAGAAGCCGATACAAGCGTTGATCTCAGTGTGGACATAGGAGCAGAGATAAAGAAGGATAATGCCAAAGAATCCGACTATGAAAACAGTCTCGGAACCAACTACGATACCATTGATCCCGCAACTGAATCAACTTCCAAAACCCTTAACATCAATATGTCGGGGACAATAAACAATAACATATATGCCGGGAATATCAATTTAAGCAACATGTCTTATACTCAGGCAGAGTCAGCTATTCGTGATTATGTTACTTCCCTTGGATCAAATGAAGTAACCTTTGAGGGAATTGACCAGGCTTCCAAGACCGTTAGTGCCAGGGATCTTGGGATAAGTTGGTCGAATACTTCTATTCTTGAGTCTGCAATAGAGCTTGGAAAGTCGGGAAATCCCATATCCAGATATAAGAAAAATAAGGACATATCCTATGAAAAAAAGGTATATGACATAAAGTGTGCCTTTGATGAGACAAGGGTAAGATCCATAATCGAAGAGCTGGCTGCTGAATGTGATGTGGATCCTGTAAGTCCTGTGGTAAAGAGAGAAAGCGGACATTTTGTCATCAAGGAGGAGGGCGTTACAGGTAAGGTGATAGATGTGGATGCCTCTGTCAGAGCCGTCTCCAATGAGCTGAGTGATTGGTCCGGGGGTCCTATGACCATAAGCATGAAGGTCATTGAAGAAAAGCCCAAGGGAACCATTGAGGATTTTGCAAATATGACAGATGTGCTGGGAAGCTATACCACCAGCTTTTCCTCTTCGGGATCTGACAGATCCGGAAATGTAAGAAACGGTACAAATCTTGTTAACGGAACTTTACTGTATCCGGGAGAGCAGTTCTCCATGTATAAGACCGTAAGTCCCTTTACTGAGGAGAATGGTTATTTCCTCGCTGGCTCCTATTCAAACGGAATAGTTGTGGAAAGTCTTGGAGGAGGTATATGCCAGGTCAGCTCGACTCTCTATAATGCTGTTTTAAGGGCGGAGCTTCAGATAGATGAAAGGCATAACCATTCCATGATAGTAAATTACGTTAAGCTTTCATCTGATGCTGCCATATCCGGAACAGCAAAGGACTTTAAATTTACAAATACAAAGGATACGCCTATCTATATAGAGGGCTATACTACGTCGGAAAAAGAGGTGGTATTTAATATATACGGTATGGAGGACAGACCTTCCAACAGAACTTTGGAATTTGAAAGCCTTGAGCTTTCAAAGACAGAGCCTGAGGGAGAGAATATCATAGCCGATCCCGCTGCTCCTGTAGGCTCGATAAGTACCCAGTCAGCTCATACGGGATATGTTGGAGAGCTGTGGAAGATAGTGAAGATCGACGGAAATGAAAGCGAAAGAGTTAAAATAAACAAATCCACCTATAGAATGGTACCAAAGACTGCTACTGTGGGAGTCGCGGCAGATGATGCAGCTATTTCCGAAGCAGTAAGGGCAGCAATAGCAACCGGTAGCATAGATGCGGTCAAATCCACAATCGCTCAGCTGACTGCGGCAGCAGAGGCAGCAGCGGCTCAGGCGGCTCTTGCTCTTCCGGCTGAGGGTGGTGAATAGACTCCTTTAGGATGCAGAGGGATTCAGATGGAAAAAGGAAAGCTATCCGAAAGGATCCTGGAGCGCTCTGTTCTTAAGCAGCTTCAAGGGCAGAAGGGTTTAGAGGGGATCCTTACAAAAATGGCTGCAGGAGGAGATTTTGCAGCCCTGAATATGGAAGAGGAGGAGGCCCTTGTTACGGCAGTGGCTTCTGTAAGCTCTGATATAGAAGATATAGGAAGGCTGGCAGTTATCAAGGCCTCAAATAACGTGGCAGTTTCCGGAGCTGACCAGGCCGGAATAATGTTAGATATTTTATTGCCTCCGGATACAGAGGAGTCAAGGCTTAAATTTCTTATAAAGCAGGCAGCCCTTACGGCAAAGGAGCTTGAAACGGTGATCATAGGGGGACATACCGAGATCACAGATTCGGTAAGGCTTCCTGTCATAACGGCTACAGGAATAGGAAGAGTCAAAAGGTCTATGCTTCTTGGTAAGGGCAGCTCAAGGCCCGGAGACGATATAGTCATGACAAAATGGATAGGGCTTGAAGGCTCGGCCTTTATTGTAAAAGAAAGAAAAGAGGAGCTAAAGGCCAGATTTACCCCGGCTCTTATAGAGAGTCTTGAAGATATGTCCAAAGAGCTTTCAATAATAAAGGAGGCAAGGATCTGTCGGGAGAATATGGTCCATGAAATGCATGATCTATCAAGCGGAGGGGTATTTGCCGGATTATGGGAGCTGTCAAAAGCCTCGGGTCTTGGCCTTGTGGCAGATCTTAAGAAGATAGATATAAGACAGGAAACGGTGGAGCTTTGCGAGTATTTTAAGATAAACCCCTATGAGCTTAAATCCTCAGGCTCCCTGCTTTTTACCACAGACAGGGGATATGAGGTGGTAGAGAGGCTTAAGGAAGCAAAAATAAGGGCCACAGTTATAGGAAAGTTAACTGATAATAAGGATAGAATAATAGTCAATGAAGATGAAGAAAGATATCTTGATTCACCGAGAGGTGATGAGTGGGATAAAGTGATGACAGGAGGATAAATAGTTATGAGAGAAAAGATTTTGAACTATATCGAAAAGAACAGCAGAGTGGATCTGGCGGAGCTCAGTGTTCTGCTGGGGATGGAACAGGTGGATCTTGCCAATGAGTTAGAGGCAATGGAGAAGGAGGGTATAATCTGCGGTTATCATACTCTTATTGACTGGGATAAGGTTACCAGTGAAAGGATAAATGCCCTTATTGAGGTAAGAGTTACCCCTCAAAGAGGTCAGGGCTTTGACGCCATAGCTGAAAGGATATATAAGTATCCCGAGGTGGAGGCTACCTACCTTATTTCCGGTGGTTACGACCTTCTTGTAACCCTGGAGGGAAAGACCCTTAAGGAAATATCAAACTTTGTATCTTCAAAGCTTTCAACTCTGGACAGTGTTATCTCCACCACGACCTGCTTTATTTTAAAGAAATATAAGGATCATGGAACAATAATGAAGACTAAAAATGAAGATGAAAGGATGATCGTAACGCCATGAGGAATCCTCTTTCAGATACCATTGTAAATATAAAACCTTCGGGAATAAGAAAGTTTTTTGACATAGCCAGCGAGAGAAAGGATGTAATATCCTTAGGTGTGGGTGAGCCGGATTTTGAGACCCCCTGGCATATCAGGGATGAGGGTATATGGTCCCTTGAAAAGGGAAAGACCTTCTATACCTCTAATTCCGGACTTATTGAATTAAGAAGGGAGATATGCAACTATTTAAGCCGCAGGATCAATGTGGAATACAAGGCGGATTCTGAGGTTCTTATCACAGTGGGAGGCTCGGAGGCCATTGATATCGGACTGAGAGCCATGGTAAATCCCGGGGATGAGGTTCTTATACCTCAGCCAAGCTATGTTTCCTATGAACCCTGTGCCATTCTTGCCGGAGCAAAGCCGGTTATAATAGAGCTTAAAAATGAAAACGATTTCAGACTTACAAAAGAGGAGCTGTCAGAAGCCATAACGGATAAGACCAAGCTTTTGATACTGCCCTTCCCCAATAATCCCACAGGTGCTATCCTTGAGAGAAAAGAGCTTGAGGACATTGCAAGGATCTGTGTTGAAAAGGATATTTATGTAATGTCTGATGAGATATATGCAGAGCTTACTTATGGAAATGATCATGTATCCATAGCTTCAATGCCCGGAATGAAGGAAAGGACCATATTGATAAACGGCTTTTCCAAAGCCTATGCCATGACAGGATGGAGACTTGGATATGCAGCAGGACCAAAAGCCATAATAGAACAGATGAGGAAGATCCATCAGTTTGCCATTATGTGCGCTCCGACCACAAGCCAGTATGCGGCAGTGGAGGCCTTAAGGAATGGAGATAAGGATGTGGAGATGATGAGGGAGTCCTATGATCAGAGAAGGCGCTTCCTTATGAATGCTTTTAAAGAAATGAAGCTTCCCTGCTTTGAACCTTATGGGGCTTTCTATGTATTTCCCTGTATAAAAGAGTTTAATATGACCTCTGAAGAGTTTGCTTTAGCCCTTCTTGAAGATAAGAATCTGGCAGTGGTTCCGGGATCTGCCTTTGGTGATTCCGGAGAGGGATTTTTGAGGATATCCTATGCCTACTCCATTGAAAAGCTGAGAGTGGCCATGGGAAGACTTGCTGAATTTATCACTAAGTTAAGGGAAAAGTCATAATCATGTCTGCTAATATAGTCCTTTTAGAGCCTGAAATTGCATCTAATACCGGAAATATAGGAAGAACCTGTCTTGCCACCGGTTCAAGACTTCATTTGATAGAGCCCCTGGGTTTTCATCTTGATGACAGAAATCTGAAGAGGGCAGGTATGGACTACTGGAAGGAAGTGGATGTAAGCAGGTATATAAACTATAAGGATTTTCTTCAGAAGAATGGTCATCCAAGAGTTTTCCTTGCCAGCACAAAGGCAAAAAGATCCTATACGGATGTGGAATTTGGGGAGGCTCCCTTTATCATGTTTGGAAGAGAAGGGGGCGGCATACCTGAAGAGATCCTTGTTGAGCATGAAGAGGAATGCATAAGAATTCCCATGCTTTCAGATATAAGATCTCTTAATCTTGCAAATTCCGTTGCCATAGTTTTGTATGAAGCCCTAAGGCAGCAGGGCTTTAAGGGTTTCCAAAGGGAAGGAGAGCTTCACGAATTGAAGTGGAAATAAAGAAAAAAGACCGGTTTTCGGTCTTTTTTTAATCTGACATTTCTCTTGATTTTGGAAGGGTGAAAATAAATTCACTGCCTGCTCCTTCGGTACTTATAACATTTATCTTTTCATTATGGGCGCTTATTATCTCCTTGACTATGGAGAGTCCAAGACCTGTGCCCTTCTTATCCTTTCCCCTGCTGGAGTCGGTTTTGTAGAACCTTTCGAATATATGCTTTATATTATCCTTTGGTATTCCTACACCGTTATCCTTTACGGAGACAAAGACGGTCTCATTTTTTTCTGTGGTCTCCACCTTTATAGAGGAGTTCTGATTGCTGAATTTTATGGCATTATCTATCAGATTGTATAAAACCTGCTGTATCTTCCCCATATCGGCGTGAACATACATATCCTTACCTGTCAATACAAGCTTGAAGCGGATCTTTTTTTCTTTACAGACACCCTCAAAGGTTTCAGCGGTATTTTTTATGACCTTGTTTATATCAAAATCAGTAAACTCCAAAAGCATACCCTTTGTGGAAAGATTGTTAAGGGTCAAAAGGCTGTTGGTAAGCTTGGTAAGTCTGTCGGTTTCGTTAAGTACAATGTTTATATATTTTTCATGCAGCTCTGCAGGTATGGTTCCGTCCACCATGGCTTCCAGGTAGCCCCTTATAGAGGTTAAGGGGGATCTGAAGTCATGAGATACATTGGCAATAAACTTTTTCTGATCATCCTCGGTCTGGGAAAGCCTTTGGGCCATATAGTTAAGGGAATCAGCCATCTGTCCTATTTCATCTGAGGATCTGATCTCTAATTTATAGTCGAGATTTCCTGCAGCATACTCCTTTGTAGCCTTGCTTATCTTCCTTATGGGTCTGTAAACCGAAAAGGTAAAAACAAAGAGTATTATTGTGGATAAAAGGAACATGATAAGGAGTGATATATAGAATATGGAGAGTATATCATCCTTTCGCTTAATTATATCCGACATAGGGGTGTGGATGACCACATAACCCATAACCTTGAAGTTTGAGTTTATGGGAGAAAAGACCGAAAGCATCTCCTCATTGAAGCAGCCGTAAAAGTTTCCGGTCATATAGTTTTTGTTTCCGGTATCCGTAGGATCAAAGTCCTTGATGAAAAGGGGTACTGCATCAGGTTCCGAGATCCTTGAATTATACATTACCTTACCGTTTTTATTGATGATCCAAATGGCAGAAGAGGTGTAGGTGTCTATGGCTTCAAGCTGCTCTGCAACATCCTCCGTGGTAAGACTTTCACTGTAAAGGCTTTCTGCATATCTTGTGGATATGAGGTTGGCCTCCTTATAAAGAGTATTGGCATTATCCTTTATGAGATCGTCAAGTATCATTTTGGATGAGACTATGGCTATAGAGAGAAAGCTTAGAAGTCCAAAGGCTAAATAAGCAAGGATAAATTTAAAATAGATGGTTTTTCTCATTTACTATTTGACCTCGAATTTATAGCCTATTCCCCAGACAGTGGATATCCGCCACTGCTCATGATCCTTGATCTTTTCTCTGAGACGTTTTATATGTACGTCTACTGTTCTTGTATCTCCTATATACTCATAGCCCCAGATGTGATCAAGGAGCTGCTCCCTTGTAAATACCTGATTGGGAGAGGAAGCAATAAAATATAAAAGCTCCAACTCCTTTGGAGGCATTTCAACAGGACTGCCGAAATAGATCACAGAGTAGTTTGTGAGATTTACTAAAAGATCAGGATATTCCACAGACTTTATATTGGCCTTTTGGGGCTTTTCGGCAATAGGAGTCGATCTTCTGAGTACAGCCTTGACCCTGGCTACCAGCTCCTTTGAATCAAAGGGCTTTTCAATATAATCGTCGGCTCCCAGCTCAAGCCCCAAGACCTTATCAAAGATCTCCCCCTTTGCCGAAAGCATTATTATGGGAGTAGGCGCCTTTGATCTTATTTCCCTGCAGACCTGATAGCCATCCATTCCCGGCAGCATAAGGTCTAAAAGTATCAGATTTGGGGCATAGTCTTCAAAAGCCTTTAAAGCTGCCTCTCCATCATTAACTATAAGTGTATCAAAGCACTCCTTGTTCAGATATAAAGATATGATCTCTGCTATATTTGCATCATCATCTACAATAAGTATTTTTTGTTTTCCAGCCATTTTTTTTATCCTTTTCTATAATTCTACTATTGTTACTCCGGAGTCGCCTTCACCATATTCTCCAAGCTTGAAGCTCTTTATATATTTTAGCTTCTTTAAGTGATTCCAGACTGCATTTCTTAAAGCTCCCGTTCCCTTACCATGCACTATCCTGACGGTACTAAGGTGGGAAAGAGTTGCATCATCCAGGTATTTATCAAGCTTATATATGGCCTCGTCGGTGGTAAGGCCTATAAGGTTGATCTCCGGAGATATGGTGGCCGACTTTGATAGTCCCCCTGTGCTTACATAGGACTTATATCTGTCTGAGGGCTTTTTTTCCTTTATAAACTCGATATCATCCATTTTGGCATTTATTCTCATTATACCGCATTGGACAAAGAGATTACCCTTTGGATCGGGAAGAGTTGAGACAGTTCCCTTAAGATCCATGGAGATTATCCTGACATCTTCACCTAACTTAAACTCATTTATATTGTGCTTGATCTTTTTACTGTCTTTTCCAAGCAGATCGGTGGGAACCTTTACCTTGTTAAGCTTCTGTCTCAGCCTGTCTCTTTGCTTTTCCATATCCTTTATATTGTCTGTACTGTTAAAGGATCTTATGGTCTCGTCAGCAGTTTCCTTGGCATCGGAGAGTATTTCCATTGCCTCTTGTCTGGCCTCTTCCAGTATCCTGTTTTTTGAATCCGTTATTTTGCCCTTTTTATCCTCGTATTCTGCCTTTAATCTTGCAATGGCCCTTTTATCTTCCTCTATGGTCAGCCTGTCCTCTTCAAGCTGCTTTCTGCTGTTTTCAAGCTTTATTAAAAGATCTTCAAAATCCTCGTCCCTGGCGGTAAGCTGGGCCTTAGCCCTCTTTATTATATCACCTGAAAGACCAAGCTTTGAGGAAATGGAAAAGGCGTTGCTCTTTCCGGGAATTCCTATTAAAAGCCTGTAGGTGGGGGATAGGGTGGATACATCGAATTCACAGCTTGCATTTTCAACACCCTCCTCCTTTAAGGCGTATACCTTAAGCTCGGAATAATGGGTAGTTGCCACAGTCCTTATACCCTTCTCATGGAGATAGGAAAGTATTGCAATGGCTAAGGCTGCTCCCTCAGTGGGATCGGTACCTGCCCCTAATTCGTCAAAAAGACAAAGGGTATTTTTGTCGGCATTTTTCAGTATAGTCACTATATTCTTCATATGGGAAGAAAAGGTGGAGAGACTTTGTTCGATACTCTGCTCATCACCTATATCGGCATAGACCTTGTCAAATACCGACAGTCTTGATCCCTCAAGAGCAGGTATATGCAGTCCTGCCTGGCCCATAAGAGTTAAAAGGCCTATGGTTTTAAGAGAGACGGTTTTTCCGCCGGTATTTGGACCTGTTACCACTAAAAGATCAAAATCCTCTCCCAATCTTATATCTATGGGAACAACCTTCCCAGGATCTATAAGAGGATGTCTTCCCTTTCTGATATTTATCCTGCCTTCACTGTTAAATTCCGGACAGGAGGCCTTCATATCCAGAGAAAGAAAGCCCTTAGCAAATATGGTATCCAGAGTGATTATAAGCCTTCTATTGGAAAGAAGGGTATCGGAATACTCCATACAGAGATCACTGAGGCTTTTTAATATACGGTTTATCTCTTCACTTTCTTTTATCTCATATTCTCTTGTATTGTTATTAAGCTCCACAACCTCCCTTGGTTCAATGAAAAAGGTGGAATTGCTCTGGGACTGGTCATGGATCATGCCGGGAACATTACCCTTATGCTCTGCCTTTACGGGGAGGCAGTACCTTCCGTTTCGCATGGTTATCACAGCTTCCTGGAGATAGGTCCTATAGCTTCCCTGGAGCATTTTATTTAAAACATTGTGTATCTTCTCCGAATTTAAGCGGATCTGTCGTCTGATATGCTTTAACTCGGGGCTGGCTTCATCGCTTAGCTCATCCTCTGACAGGATACATCTGGATATTTCCAAGGATATATTTGTTAAAGGCTCAAGCTCCTCAAAGTAAGGGGTAAGTGAGTCAGTCAGGGAGTCATCGGATCTTAATCCGTAGGCCTTTACAAGGGAAATGTTTTTAAGGGACTTTGCGATGGATAAAAGCTCCGGAATAAGTAAAACCTGCCCCTTATTAAGCTTTGATATAAGCTCCTTAAAGCCCTCAGTCATATAAAAGGAGAGGGAGGAATTCTTTAAAAGCCTCTTTGAGGCATCTGTGGTCTCCAAAAGAGCCTTCTTTATCTCTGAGATTTCAGACAGAGGCTTAAGCTTCAGGCATTTTTGCTTCCCGGCCTCTGAAGAAGCTCTCTCAGCCAGCATTTCCATTATTTTATTATATTCAAGTATAGAAAGCACTTTTGTATTCATGTTGTAAATTTTAACAAATATTTCCTCTTTTAACAAGAATTCCCGGGAAAGTAAGCAGGTATAGTTATTTTTTACTTAAAGCTAACAGATTGAATGTTCCTTTTTATTTTTGTATAATTAAAAAGATAAAGTGATTTCTTCTAATGATGGGTTTTTATTTTCATCTATGGAGCAGGTTTGGATTTCAGGAGCAGCTATGCAGGAT
Organism: Lachnospiraceae bacterium; assembly: GCA_024680675.1. GTDB lineage: Bacteria > Bacillota > Clostridia > Lachnospirales > Lachnospiraceae > UBA2868. The sequence continues at coordinate 32,479 of JAILBX010000028.1, forward strand.
ATAGATAATAATAATGAAAATACAGAGAATAAAGAAGAAGGTTATGAATTTATTCAGGAAACAATAAAAAAGAGGCCATATAATGTGAAAAGAGGCATAATAAGGATTCTGTTTACTGTTATTATGGCAGTAGTATTCGGAGCCGTGGCTGCCCTGGCCTTTGTTATATTTGAACCCATGCTTTCAAAGAGATTTTCTCCTGACACGGAAACAGCC
>JAILBX010000075.1 GCA_024680675.1 Lachnospiraceae bacterium
TTTGATGTCATGTTTTTTAAGATCCGGCTTACTCTGCAAGATGTCATAGGTTGTAATAAGCACCTTACTTCCTGCATTTTCCAGGCAGTACAAAATTCTGTCCTCAGGATACTCATCGGTCATTGGAATATAAGAAAAACCGGCTCTGTTAATTCCGAGTTCAAGAGGAAATACATAAGATTTCCTGTCCAGTAAAAGTCCGATAGGAGTATCGTTTTGCAGGTTTGGAAATTCCTTCATTAAACTATAAGATACCCTGTCAGAGAGCACATCAAGACTCTTGTAGGTAAGTATCCTGTCCTTCGCTATTATTGCTGTTCTTTCAGGAATCGTTACCGACAGCTCTTTTATCTTATCAGGAATAGCAATTATATCTTTTGTTATGTCATTCATTTTTCTGATCACCTTTCTTTGGAAACCTGACTCTATACAAAATTACTACACACAGAATGGTCACAATTTCAGAACACAAAGATGTAAACCAAACTGCACCATTACCAAAAACAGCCGGCAAGGAAAAAACAAATATAACAGGCAATATAAAGCTCCTCAAAAATGAGATCAAGGCTGATGATAAGCCATCTGAAACCCCTGTAAACACTGTGGATGCAAACATGTTGATCCCGCATAGGATATATGCCAGTGCACATATTCTCAGCGCATGAGAAGCCATATTTTTCAGCTCTTTATCGTATCCCACAAATACATCGGCTATAACACGGCTGAATATAATGGATATTGCTGCCGCTATAAGGCCCTGGATAATGACAATCTTTAAACCTGTATTTCTCAACCTTTCCAGCTCATCATAATTCTTTTCTCCGAATCTGTATCCAACGACAGGTATAATTGCGATGCTAAATCCCATCATGACAGCGATAAACACTCCTGAAACATATTCTGTCACTGCATAGGAAGCTACTCCTCTCGCCGAAAGAAGCTCAATCAGACGTCTGTTGAAAAAAATTCCAACTATTGCGTAAGACGCTGCATCCACCATTTCGGAGGAACCGTTAATAAGTGTCTGTAATATATCCTTGAAGTTGATTTTAAAAGGGACAAAGTGGAGATTATGTTTTTTGTTGAGGAAATATATAAGTGAAACAAGCAGACTAAAGCACCACGCGATCCCGGTTGCCACAGCCGCACCAACAAGTCCGCAGTTAAATCTGACAAGAAAGAGATAATCCAAAATTATATTTGAAACAGCATTCACCAATGATGAAACGAATCCCAGATTTGCCTCATCAGCAACAACCAGATATTCCTGAAAGGCATAATTAAGCATCTGTACCGGCATAAATACAGCAAGTATCCGTCCGTAAACGGTGCAATATGGAACCAGCTCCTTTGTAGCACCTGACATCTCAGCGATATCAGGCATAAATATATAAGCAAGAGCGGATATAATAATACCCCCGATCAGTAAAAACAGGCTGATCATTGACAATGTCTCTCTCGCAACATCATCTTTTCCTGCTCCGAGATAAGATGAGATTATAGCACTTCCGCCTGCTCCGAGAACCAATCCAAGTGCAAGCAAAAGAAACAGTGGAGGAAAAATCATGTTTTCAGCCGCAAAAACTTCTTCTCCCAATACGTTGGACACAAAATATCCATCAACCACCTGATATGTATTATCAACGATCTGCATTCCGATACAGGGAATTGCAAACCAAAGCATCTTTCCCACCGTAAAATGATCTGATATCTTAATATTGCTCATAATATGATCAACTCCTGTTAGCTCTTTTAATACAATAATAAATAATGCCAAATAAAGCTATTGCTCCACATAAAGCGATAACTACATACTTTGGATCAAACCCAAAATTATCAGAGCTATCCGGAAGTTCTTCTCCATATTTAAAATGTCTGAAAAGAGCCAGCGCGGTTTCCTGACTTTTCCTGGACATTGAGGCATGTCCAAAGTCAGGTTCCGCATCGGGATAAAAGCGGTAAATATGGGTTTCTATGTTTTGGGGACAAGCGATCGGATAAAGCCTCAGGAGTTCAATCACATAATCCAGATCTACAGTATCCTTCAGATCAAGCTTGTTATAAAAGGGAACTATTCTGCCGTCTTTTGAAATATTTGTAATTACATAGTCATTATCTTCAATGACATTACCTGCATTATATTCATCCGTATTTAATATCTTGTTCAAGGAGACTGCTTCGCGAGTAAAAACACTCCATTTCCAGCTGTCATCAAAGAGATCAACCCTGTAATCACCGATGGAACGCCTGTAATCAATAATATTTTCATCCTCATCACCTATGAAAGTTCCGGCCTTATGTTTCCCTGCAGGAGAAACCATATAAAGCTTATTTTCATCATTTGTATTACCATCTTCTACTCGAAAAAAAAGATTTGATCCATCATCTGTATATGCCCCTCCAAAATAAGCCAGGGTGCATGCATTGACCGTAGCGTATATATTAATACACAATACAAAAGACTTTTGCATCATTATATTATGTAGATTTGCGTCTCGTCAATTTATCTCTCAAAAATAATTTCAAGTATATTATCCCGGCCGGTAAAGCTTCATTCACAAATGCCTGCCAAAGAACTGCTCTACCGGCAGGCACTTATGACTGTTTAGCATCACCTACTCAATATTCAGCATCTTGTCCAGACCTGTCATGTGAAATACAGCCATAATTTCCTGCGTTACATTTTTAAGTATCAGATTTCCCTTCATCTGCTTATGTGCCGCAACTATCTGCCTTATCCCGGCAGAAGAAATGTACTCAAGCCCCTCCATATTGAAGCTCAGCTGCTTTGTACTATCTTCCAATTCATTAAGAGCCTGGGCCAGAACATCCACATTCTGAGTATCCATCCATCCCTCAAAATAAAATTCAACTGTGCTACCCTCTTTTATTTTCTTGATCGTCATTTAGCTTCTCCCTTCCTATACTAAAATATTACTGCTAATTCTTTATGATATTTACTGTTTCCAGAATAACCGGAACGATAACATCCAAGGATGGATCATCCATCATTAAATCATGTTCATGAGGAGTTGAAACAATTCTAAGCTTTTCTCTGCTGCAATAATTCTCATAATTACCGGCTTCAAATTCCATAATTTTTTCCCAATATTTCAGATTGTCTCCTGATATACCCGCCGGAATAAGTTCCGGTCTGAAATATGTCAGATCGCCGTGATAAAAGGAGGGCTTGTGATGCACCATATCCTCTGCCACATGCCCGGCATTTTTTACCATAGCATCCAGCATCCCTTTCTCCCTGATCTCGGCAAAGAGAGGGCAGGTCTCAAAATATTCCCTGTTGACCTGTTCGCTCATTCCTTTCGATATTTTTCGCAGTTTATTGTTGCTAATAGCATGAGAATCCAGCATAAAGAGATGAATGACCTCCTCTCCTGACTGCTCTAACTGACAAGCCATTTCATGTGCAACTACACCCCCATAGCACCAGCCTCCGAGCATATATGGCCCCGATGGCTGATACTGTTTCAGGATTCTGATATAATTTGCGGCGATCTCTTTGATTCCATAGACAGCTTCTTTTGGATGGTACAGATTAAAAGGTTCGATGACAGCAAAGGAAACGTATTCTCTGATCCTGTCAGCCAGCTGGTAATAAGCTTCGCTCCCGGTATTACCGGTGTGCACAAATACAAGCTTTGGGCCTTGGTTTTCTGAATAAACATATATATCCTCAGGGGTATCCTTTCTAATACTTACCGCTTTCCTCTTGCTTTTGTGTTCCTGCTTTCCCTTAGCTTCCAGGGAAGCTCCAAGCTCTAACAGATCACGCCAGCTCATAATGGAAATATCTTTCGGATATTTTTCTCCCAATACTTCCATAAAGCGCAAGAGACTGTGTCTGACATTTGTCATCCCAAGAATGCCGGTATCTGACATAATCCCAAGAAAATTTCTCTTTTGGTCTTGTATACTTATGACTTTTATCAAGCTGTTCAGCTGAATATCCATAGGTTCGTATAGGAGTTCTTTTCGCATTTCTTCCATTTCGCGGCTTCCAAAGCTGTCAACTTCTGTTATTTCCAAGGGTATTTTTCGGTCTGTTATAACCTGTTGTATAGCCGAAACATTACGAAAAACAATGGAAGAACGAAGGGCTTCATTCTCTCTTGCGATAATATCAAGAGCTTCACGAAGATCTTCCTTCAGAACGCAGCTGTCAAGCTGCAATATCCATATGTCCCGTTGCCGGCTGAGATCAGGGTAAAGTAATTGCATAAAAAGCATCTCATCCTGCTCAGATGAAAGAGGCAAAACCTTCTGAATATGTTCTCCTCTTGCAGCAAAGTCTTTCTTTACTGCCTCATATTCCTGCCTTGTCCACAGCTGTTCATAAGCCACGTCGGCTGCCTCGGCAATCCTTCGAAGTACATTCAGCTTGAGGATCTCCCCTCCGTTTATCTTTATACCCTGCTCACGGAGCACCGATGCAAACTGCATGGCAGTAAGGGATGTCCCTCCAAGATCTGTGAATCTGTCATCAGGACTGATATAACCCTCCGTTTTCAGCACATCCTCCGCCGCAAACAATACGCGGGCAATAATCTCGCTGTCCAGTATTCCATAAGAACCTCTATCCCTTTTAGGCTGAGGTAATTCTCTGCGCAATACCTTTCCGTTGGCATTTCTTGGAAGCTGATCCATCCTTACCCATAGATCAGGGATCATATATTCTGTAAGCTTTTTGGAAATCTCCTCAATGACAACACCTTTGTCCAAATCATTTTTGGCCTCATAATAACATGTCAGATGATCTGCTCCGTTGACATTTTTTATTACTACAACAGTCTGCTTTACATCATCCCGGCCAAGCCTTATAAGCGCATTCGCGATCTGGGCTTCTACCTCACCGGTTTCAATACGAAATCCGCGGAGTTTTACCATATTGTCAATACGGCCCAACAGTTCATATTCTCCCTCACTTGTACATTGAGCTCTGTCACCGGTACGAAACCAGGTTCTCCCGTCAAGATTTATCCACTTTTGTGAATTTATATCCGAAAGTTTCCAATACCCTTTCGCCATAAAGTCACTGAATAACAGAAGTTCCCCTGCTTCACCGGGAGGGAGTGGAAGCATCCGGTCGTTTACGATCAGGGCCTCCGTATTGGAATAGTGTCTTCCGACTGAGATTTTTTCTTCATCCCCATATACCTTCTTTGACAAAACACCGCTGGTCTCTGTACTTCCGTAACTGTTGATCAAAAAATTTCCGGGTGAAAGCATTCTGAAATTTCGAAGTCTTTCTCCTGCAGCGAATATAAAAATACCATCGGTCTCATAATCTTCTGCAAAAATTGCTGCCAGGCCTGACGGCAGAAAAATATGAGTGATCTGTGATTCCCTGAGAAAACGATCAAGCTTCCCCAGGTCTTTTCGTGCATCCTCCGGAGCAATACTTACCCTTCCTCCTTTTGTCAGCGGTCCAAGAAGAAACATCTGTGTTCCTATAAATGAAAAGCTGGACATTACTCCGGAACGGGTATCAGCACTCATATCAGCGTCTTCATGAATTTTTATCCAATCCACAAGATGAAGGAGCATCTTATGGCTGTGCAGCACTCCTTTTGGCTGCCCCGTGGTACCTGATGTATACAGTAACATTGCCGGTGAATCCTCAGTAAGTCCTTTAGCATGGGCATTTTCCACATTCAGATCCCTTTTTTCATCCATAAAAATAACCTTATCTTTTGGAAAATCCAATCCTTTTTGCTCCCAAAGGTTACGAAATGTCAAAATAGCCTTTGCGCTTGAATCCTTTAGCATGTATTCCAAGCGTTCCACGGGATATGTTTCATCAAAAGGAATAAATACTCCTCCTGCTCGAAACACAGATACCGCACCCAGGAGGATCTCCTTCACATAGGGTACATAAACAGCAACTGCATCCCCGCATTCTATGCCAAGCTCAGTAAGCGCAGCGGAGATTGAGGCGCTTTGTGCCTCTAATTCCCGGTAGCTTAGCTCTCCGTAAATATCTGTTACAGCTGCCTTTGCGGGAAATGCCTTGGCATAGTCCTTAATTAATTCATGTATCAAGCTCATGCCTTGCTTCCTCCAAAGAAATCCTTTTCTTCAAGCTTCTCCAGGAATTGTCGAATATAGGATGCAGAGGTTTCCGGCCAGGAAAAACCGAGTCTTTCCAAAATCTCTACTGTATAAGAATTATCACATCTGTCTAAACCGATCTCCTGAATATTGTCGTTATTCCTGTAAGCGATAAGACTGCCTGCTGATTGACTCTTTTTCTCATCCAAAAGAGCTCTCTTAAGAGCCTGCTCAAACTCCTTTGGTTCTACTGCCTCTATGATGTGTCCCATTTCATTCAGGACCCGGATAACGTCTCCCATTAGAGGTCTGTGAGGGTTCAAAGGTATGAAGCAGACACACTCATCAGGTGTTTTACTCAAAGCGATCACAGCTTTTGCAAGACTGTCTATGGGAGAAAACTCCACTTTTGTATTCAAAGTCTCATAGCTGATCATTCCTATAGTCTCAAAAGCACGGAAGGTGTTCATATAATTGTTGCTGCTGTAATTGATCTGGAATAGCCCGTCCTCTTCTCTTGGGGCAAGATTTCCCATTCTCAGTACTTTGGCTCGCAGACCATGCTCCACCATTTCTTCATAAATCATGCGCTCTGCCATGAACTTGGAGTGTACATATTGATTGTTGTCTACCACCTGTCCAAAATATAGCCTGAACTCATCAAATAGATAATCAGCAAAGGGCATCCCAAGCTCCCAAGCACCGGCTACGCTGCCGGTAGAGATATGTACTAAGCGTGCTTTGTTTATCTTACACCATGAAATAAGATTTCCTACCGATTCCACATTGGCCCTCTCGATCTCCTTTCCTCGAGCAAAGTGTTTAACACTGGCTGCACAGTTTATCACTGTCATGTCATCTGACGGTGCCTTAAATGTCATCAGTAGATCAGGATCTGTTACATCCCCTTCCATCACAGTTATCCTGGATTTAAAAAGTGAAAGGAGATCGTCTTCAAAATAGTACTGTAAAACTGCCTTCAGCCGTTCTTCTCCACTTTCTTCCTTTCCCGGACGAATGACGCAGAAAACCCTCATATCGCTGTTCACAAGCAGCTCATGAAGAACATGACTGCCAAGGTAACCTGTGGCCCCTAAAAGCAATACCTCATTAAGAGGGAGTCTCTTCCCTCCCAAAAACGCCTCCACGGTATTCTTAGAGAGTAAACTGTTAATTTTGCTGTAATCATAGCCGTCCCTGCCTATCTCCGGAAGGATCTGTGAATTACTCTCTCTTTGTATTTTATCAATTTCTGTATCCTTATCCTTGCCCCCGGTGATAAAGCCTGCCATCAACCTGGCTGTCGGATAACTGAATACATCGTTATACACAATATTGTAACCCGCTTTTTGGGCTGCAATGACCACCTTCATTGCCAGGATGGAGCTTCCGCCCACATCAAAGAAATCCTCTTTGGCACTTATCTTTTCGATGCCCAGCACGCTGCTGAATATAGAACAGAAATCTTCTTCTGTTTTTCCCTTTGGAGGCACATAGGCAGCTTTCTGCATAGTCGGTAGCGGAAGGGCTTTTTTATCTACTTTTTGGTTGATGGTCAAAGGAATTTTTTCAATCTGCATGATAACAGCCGGCACCATATAAGCAGGTTTCTGCGTTTTTATATACTCTGCCAGCTTTACAGTATCCACCTTGACATTGCTGACCACAAAAGCGGCAAGGTATTTTCCGCCACCCTCATAATCATAGGCCTGCACCGTTACGTCACGAATTTCTTCAAAGCTTCGTATCACGGATTCCACTTCCTTCGTTTCAATGCGGAAACCACGGATCTTGACCTGTCCATCCTTACGTCCAACAAACTCCACATCTCCATTCTGTCGATAGCGCACAATATCTCCGGTATGATACATACGGAATTCATCAAAAGGACATGACTCATAAGCCTCTCTTGTCTTTTCAGGACGGTTCAAATAGCCCCTGCTGACCTGGGGTCCGGACAGGCAGTATTCCCCTGCTGCTCCCGCCGGAAGTCTGTGTCCGGTCTTGTCCAACACATACCCGTGGATGGTACTCATGGGTTTTCCGATCGGTACATTTGGCTCCCAGGCCTCAATAGGGAACAGACTGACACCACAGCAATTCTCTGTCGGCCCATAACCGTTCACAATAGTATAGGAAATCTGTGACGGATCCACAGCCGGAAGTTTCTCTCCACCCATAACCATCATTCTCAATGTTTTAAGAGTAGGATAGGTCTGCAAAAACTGAACCCCTACTTGAGTGGTCAGTAATAGTGCTGTTATGCCTGCTTTATCAAAATATGCTGCCAGGGCTGCAATATCCATCCTGATTTCTTCCGGAATCAGATAAAAAGTACCACCGTTTAAAAGGGTACAGAACATGTCCGACATATTCACATCAAATCCGAATGAAGCATAAGCTGCAATCCTGTCCTCCCTCTTATAGAAATCCTTATGTACCCCATGTGCATAAGCCACCAGGTTGCCATGTTCAATCTGACAGCCTTTTGGAGCTCCGGTTGAACCTGATGTGTAGAGCATAATGAAGAGATCTTCAGGAGATGGTCCCACAGGTTTTTCTGACACTTCTGGCATACTATACAATTCATTCACTGTCAGCATCGATCCTTTAAATTCATCAAGAAGATCTGTAAGGCTGTCATCTACAAGGAGCAGACTGCAGTTAGCATCCTTCACCATAAAATTCAAACGTTCTTTCGGATAGCTTGGATCCAGAGGCTCGTATGCCAGCCCTGCTTTAACCGCTGCCAAGGGCAAAATAAACACATTCTCATTCCTTGGCAGAAGAATTGCCACAAGCTCTTCCGCAAGACTTTTCTTACCGGTCACCTCACAGGCCCTTTGATAGAGTTTTGCCGCAAGACTATCAGTCAGTTCATCCAATTCCCTGTAAGTGAATGATTTATCTTTATATACTGCTGCCGTCTTATCGGGGCTAAGCATGACATTACGTTTAAATACAGTAACAGCAGTGTCTTTTTTATCATAATCCAGATCCCAAGGGCGATTGTAGCCATCAAGAATTCGCCATTGAGCTTCTGCCGTGAGACTGATATCGGAAAGCCTCTCACAGGTCAGCAGCCCTCCCAGGGCGTTTTCTATGCTTTCCGCAAGACCAAGCATCATAGCATTACTAAAAAGAGCAGAATCATATGTCACCTTAATCTGTGCCGCATCTTCTGTACCCTCAATAAAGACAGATACAGGCAGTTTAGCTTTATCCAGACTCAAAGCCTGAATATCCACCGGTCCCAAATTCGTTCGATACTCATTTATAACTCCTATCTGATAGGCATAGGATACTGAGGGATGAAAATCATATTTACCGGCAATCCTGGCAAATGGGTAATTTTCATGAGCGATCGTTTCAGAAAATACCTTAGCAGTACGATGAAGGAAATCTGCCGTCTTTTCATTATGTTCAAGCATTGTTACAAGGGGGAGCGTGTTGACAAACATTCCCATTGTATTACTAAGCCTTAGATTGCTCCGTCCGTTGGACACTGTTGCAATGGCCACCGTATCTTCACAGACATACCTGCCAAAAGCAATATAGCATGCACCGAGATATACGACTGCAGGAGTTACGCCCAGATGTCTGGCAAATTCTTTCACAGCTGCAATATCTGTCCTTACAGACACATTCCTTTCTGTATGGGGGAGATCAGCCTCAAAAACGTCGGGTATCAGTTGTGTGGCATCTTCCACTTCTGCCATCTGAGAAGAAAAGAAGTCTTCTGCCTCCTGACTGATATGTTCATTTGCTACAAAGTCATAATAATTGAATGTCTCTTTTTCAGGCACTCTTCCATCAAGTGCCTGACAAAGCTGATTGAAAAACAGATTCATGGAGGCACCGTCGCTAACCAGGTGATGCATATCAAGCAAAAGAGTCAGGCTATCATCCGTTTTGACGATTTCAAACCTTACAGCAGGACCCTTTTCAAGATCGAACGGGCGAACAAATTCTCTTTTACAGGTCTCAAGCTCCTCTCGAGACATCTCCCGGTAGGGAATTTCCAATTTGAAGTCGGGTATTGCTTCCTGAATGATGTCATTGTCCTTATTTGAAACAAAGCGGCAGAGAATATAAGAATGTGCCTCCACTACCTTGCGTACCGCAGCATCAAGCTCTTCTGCACTTATCCCCTGAGGGAAATGCAATATGAAAGGGATATTGTACTGAACAGAATCCGGATCTGCCTTAAACTCAGAATAAAGGCCCAGCTGTGAAAAACTTAACCTGCAAGACTGCCTGATCTGCTTTTCCTCTACTGCGGATCCTTTGTGGGAACCGGTCATCTCCTCTTCTTTTGACAAAAATTTTAATAGGATTTCATCTTCTATACTCTTTATAGAGCCTTCCGAAATCAGTTTCTGTGCAGAAAGCTGGACATTAAATCTTTTATAGATATCCGTTGCCAGACGAATACCGGATATGGAAGTCAGCCCCAGGTTCCCTAAATAATCGGTTATACCAAATTCGGTTGTATTTACTATATCCGCTACGATTTTCTTCAGCTCCTGCTCCAGCACATTTAAGGGTGCAGCAACACAGGCATCCCCCTTACCTACACCTGCCTTTAGCTCCGGCTTGGGAAGAGCCCTCTTGTTGACTTTACTATTCTGGTTTAAGGGAATTTGCTCGATCTGCATGATCACAGCAGGAACCATGTAGACAGGTTTGCGTTCCCGTATAAAATCCTTCAAGACAGGAACATCGATCTCATTATCAGAAACCACATAAGCGGTGATAAACTTTTCTCCGGAAGCTTCGTCTTCAAAGGCCTGTACTGTAACGTCATTTATCCCGGGGAATTCCCTTATAAGGCTTTCCACCTCAGTCATCTCAATGCGGAAGCCACGCACTTTTACCTGACCATCATTTCTACCTATAAAATCAATATCACCATTCGGTAAAAAGCGTACAATATCTCCCGTGCGATAGATACGGGCATATTGCGGATGATCACTAAAAGGATTTCTAATAAAAACCTTTTCCGTCAAGTCGGGACGATTCAAATATCCTCCGCCCACACAGGGCCCGGCGACCCACAATTCACCCGGAACACATGGTGGCATACGGTGCCCCTTTTCATCTACAACATATAAGGCCGCTCCTGCCACTGATCTTCCGATCGGAATACGAAAATACTCTTTGTCTACTTTCTTTATGGTAACAAAGATCGTACACTCTGAAGGACCATATCCATTATAAAGATCAACCCCTTCAGGCGGCGCCATTGGAGCTAGTTTTTCCCCACCCACCGATATTGTTTTAATGCAGGCCGGTCGGAAAGGCGATACAGCAAACTGCCGACCTACTTGTGTAGTCATAAAAGCTATGTCGGTATGGTTTTCCTCTAAATATCTGCCAAGGGAAGGCATGTCCAGACGAATATCCTCAGGCACCACACACACACATCCGCCGCTGATCAGGGCAGGATACATATCCATCATATTCGCGTCAAAGCCATAACTGGCATAGGCAGCATGAACGGTATCTTCTGTCAAATTAAATTCTTTCTGATACCATTTACAGAAATTTGACAAATTACTGTGTGTAAGAACAAGCCCTTTAGGCACGCCTGTTGAACCGGATGTATACAGAAGAACAAGCAGATCATCCCCATCCGCTACAGGCATTGTAATATTTGCAGGTATTTCGGGTAAGGATGTAACATCCTGAGTCAGTAGAAATTCTCCCGAATAATCATTCAACAAAGGAATAAGATCCTCATCGGCAATTACCAGAGATGCACTCGCATCCTTAACCATAAAATTCAGTCTCTCCGAAGGATAGGCTGGATCAAGAGGCTGGTAGCCTGCTCCGGATTTCAGTACTCCCAAAGAAGCTATCACCATAAATTCATTTCTGTGGATCAGTACAGATACGACCTTCCCGCGACCAATTCCCTTTTGCATCAGGGCATAGGCAATACGATCGGAAGCTTCATTGATCTCTCCATAGGTTTTTCTGACTGATTTAAACACAAGTGCTACAGCTTCAGGTCGTTTTTTTGCCTGTTCACGGAAAAGAGTCACAATATTTTCAGGCGCATAAGTTTCTGAAGGAAGAGCAAGGAAACTATCCAGCATGGAACGCTGCTTTTCAGAAGTGATATCCACCAGTCCAAAACTCTCTCTACTAATGAATTCCTGTGCCGTACGTTCATAGGAATATGCAAAATTCTTCAAGCTTTCCTCTTCAAACAGATCTGTACTGTAAGATATGCGCAGTCTATAGGATTCACCGCTTCGAAAAATCTCGGCTACCATCTCTTCTTTCGCCGTATCACTCTGAATTATTTTCGGGATCACCTTGCCCTGCAGAAATGGTATTTCATTCTCCATACTGCCCTGATAGCAAAATAGTGTTGGAATAGAAAGATGAAATTGGTCGCAGATATCGGCATAGGAAAAGAGACCTTTCGAACGGGATTTCCCCAGCTGATCGTCTAAAGCCTTCAGGTGATCGACAATAAGGTCTTCCTTTGTGAAAAGTTCATACACGGGAAAAGTCTTTGCAAACATACCGATATCTCCAAGGGTTTCCTCCTCACGACCGCTGTGAACGGACGCAAACAAAACCTCATCATTCCCGGAAAATCGACTTAACACGTATCCAAAAACGCCCGTGAAAAAAGTACTTGTTTTGATTCCAAGGCTCTTGGTATACTTCGATAACTGTTTACCATCAATTTCCAAATCCATAGTGAAACAGGAATTTTTCCGGGTCTGGCCATACTTGTCATGGATCGGCGTACTGCAGATTTCTACACCGGAAAGTAATTTTTCATACCATTCTCCTTCTTGATCATAAGCGGCCGTTTCCCTTTTTTCCTGTTCAGCTTTTGCAAAGTCAGCAACAGTTACTGTCTCTCCTAATGGCTCTTCTCCGGAATATGTCCGATTTAACTCCCTGATCAATACCGGGATGGACATGCCATCAAAGAGAATATGATGAAAATCGACAAACAGATAAGAATGTTCCCTTCCCTTAATTATGTGCAATCTGTACAGGTCATGCTCCATGTCGGCAAATGGCCGGATCAGCTCCTGTAGCTTTGGTTCTCCGACACTTTCAATAACATTAACAGAAATCTCTTCCTGTTTACTGTATGGAGTCATTCGTATGACACTGCCATCTTCTTCTTTGTGAAAATGAGATAACACACAAGCATGTGCCCGCAGTGTTCGTTTCAGAGCGTCACGAAGTCTTACCAAATCCGTACCTTCCGGAAGACTCATAAGAAGAGGAATATTATAGGCAGTTCCCTGTGGATTTTTCTGCCATTCCAAATATATCCCCAATTCCGTCATAGAGACCGGGGATGATTTCCAAACCATACTCATTTCATCTCACTCCTTTACATTATTCTAAACATCTGTGTCCTAAATAGAAACCATTGTGACAATATTCCTGTCTTTTGCACGTTCATATCGCATTTCCGAGACAGTCTGTCGGGCAATTCTCAATCCCATTCCCCCCTGATCAAGCTGATCAAATGACCTCTCTTCGGATGAATACTCTACAGGATCAAAATAGACACCGTTGTCGGAAATCTGCACGATGATATTACCATCTTCTTCCGTACAGCAAAATGTAATCTCATTTGCTCCTGAATACTCCACGATATTGGTCAGGATCTCATCGCAAGCCAGGAGAACCTTCCTGGCCCTTTCTGTATTTCCAACCAATTCTAACACCTTAGCTTTAACGATACTAAAGGCAGAGCCATCCACCGGAAGTTCTTCCCATGTTTTTTCCCTCCCTGCCTTCGTATACCAAAGTGTCAGCATGGCTATGTCATCAAATTGCTCACAGCTTCCGGAAAATTGCTTCAACGCAGCGGAAATTTCTTCTATTGTACGGACCGCATTCCTCCCAACATCCTTTCCTGCAGCCTCTAATAGTCTTTTTTCTCCAAAGAAAACCCTTTGATCGTTTACTGTCTCTGTCACTCCATCCGTGTAGAGCAAAATTCCCTGATTTATTTTAAGACAGATTCTTTCATCCCTGATCTCAGCATTCTCAAGCAGCCCCAGGACGATACCCGGATCAGGACGCAGCAAACGGATATCCTGCCCCAGTATTACCGGATAGTTATGACCGGCATTTGCATATTGAAGCTCTCCTGTCTCAAGGTTAAGGATCAAGGCAAAAGCAGTTGCAAACAATCCTTCCGGATTCATGGCATACAATTCATTATTGGCATTCCTCAGAGCTTCTGCACAAGTCTTACCTGTTTTCATATTTTCACGTATTACTGTTTTGGCAGTAGCCATAAAAAATGCCGCAGAAATCCCTTTACCGCTTACGTCTCCTATAAATGCACACAATTTGTTTTTATCACGCAGAAAGCAGTCATAAAAATCTCCGCCAACTTCCCTGGCCGGACGTGTAATTGCACACATAGAAAAACTGTTTCCGGTAAGATCTGCTCTCTCAGGCACCAGCCCATTCTGAATCCTGCGGGCTATATTCATCTGTAGTTGGGATTGTATTCGATCTTGAGTCAGTGCTTCAATATTTTGCAGATATTCAATGATATCTCCTGACATTTTTTCGAAGGAATCTGAAATTTCATTAATTTCTTCCACTGATTGGATATTAAGAGGAACAAGGGGCTTATTTCTGTTTGCAACGAAACTGTTCATACGATCGGATATCTGATGAAGAGGTTCTGCAATGCGTCTATTGATCAACAAAAGCAGCATCAATAAAAGTTCTGTCATGATAAATAATGTAGGAATAAAGGCCTTTATCATATCCCAGATAACTGCGGTTTTGCTGATTTGAAAGTCATAATCCATGCCGATCAGGGCTTTCACCTCTCCGGCATCATTCATGTAAGGATATATCCATACCAGATCATCACCAAATTCCGTACTCTGAAATTCCGGCTCCGATTTAACAAGGCCTGCCAGCGCACTTAACTCTCCCTCATCCAAGGGTGCATCCGACTCAGAACCCAGCCCTCTTACCTCTCTTACATGCTTGTCTGCTTCATCATCTGATGCCACACAAATAACATATTTACGCACTTTTGTATCGACATCGACCGTATACACATAAAGATATTCAAAGTCAAATGCCTGGCTTAAATTGCGCATCATATCGCGCATATATACATATACTTCCTCATTAGATGGATCAGTCAACACTTCAAGTGTCTCCTCATCGAGAAGGTGACATACTATTCCGGCACAACCCTTTGCAGCACGTTCATAAATGCTGATCGTATCATCACGGGCATCTTCATAGTTAAACCATGCAATTATAACCGCAGCGGCAAAAAGCAATACAGTAAATATAAAAATAGTCCATCTTCGAATAGTTCTCTTCATGCTTTTATAATCCGTCCACTGGGCAATTTAAACAGCAGCTCCCATACTATCTGTTTATATAATATATTTTTACCCGGATCGTGATATCTTAACTCCATATCGATTTACTACGACGAATAATATATCCTATAGCTAAACCCGCAAAAACTCCTATTACAGGTTCAAGGCCTTTTGGCAATACCGGTATATAACAAAAGTGCTTTTATGATACACCTGATCCCAAATGCTATTATAACATTTTCTCTTTGTTTATAAAATATTTCTTTTTGATATTTTTTTAAAAGCAGACCCGGATAAGCTTCATATTGTCCCTATCATCTTCTCCGAAATCTTTTATCAATAAATTTGCCATACTATATTATCTGATTTGAAAGGTTTTTACCGGATTCAGCAATGAAATAATATACAAAATCAATCTTATATAAATTATATTGGATTTATATATTATTTTTTTAATTATTCATTGATATTATGTTTTTTTCATGGTATATTTCATGTATAAAATCAACCATAGATCAACCACAGCGCTAATTAAGGCTGAACTTAAAAGTGAAATGAGGAAGGCAATATGAAGATCGGGCAGGTCATTGCTCAAAACAGAAAAAATAAAGGCTTATCTCAGATCCATGTGGCAAAAAAACTTGAAGATTTCGACATCCACGTAGGTAACGCTGCCATAAGTTCCTGGGAAAAGGGTATAAACATGCCAACTGCAAACCAGCTTCTGGCACTATGTCAGATACTTGAGATCAATGATATCTATACAGAATTTATCGGAGAAAATCCCAAGGACCCTTTCAGGAAGCTCAATGCTGAAGGCATCATCAAGGCCTATGACTATATCGATCTTCTTGAGTCATCAGGCAAATATGATAAGAGGTCATCAGAGATCACCCCTCTTAAAGGGCGGATAATGAAAATAGCCCTGAGCTCTGCTTCAGCCGGCACAGGTAATTTCCTTGATGATGAGAACTTTGATGAGATAGAGATTTTTGAGCATGTACCAAAGAAGGCAGCTTTTGGAGTACATCTTGACGGTGACAGTATGGAACCGGTATTTAGGGATGGACAGCTTGTATGGATCGAACAGACCGAGTACCTTGAATCAGGAGATTTGGGATTATTCTTTCTTGACGGGCTTACCTACTTCAAGAAATTTGTTAAAAAAGAAACAGGCACCTTCCTTGTATCTTTAAATGCAAATTATAAGCCAATTGAGGTAGGTGAATTCAGCAGCTTTAAAATATTTGGAAGGCTGGCCACAGATTAGGTCCTGTATATCGGACACTCTCATATTTACAATGATACTTGTAAAATATTATGTATGCCGAATACCTGATGTTTTTCCATTGTTAAGGAAATCCATTTCATCTCATTTGAGGAATGTTCTAAAAAATGAAGAAAGACCAGCGAACCTATATCGCCATTGATATGAAAAGCTTCTATGCATCTGTGGAATGTGTGGCAAGAGGACTTGACCCGCTAAAAGCAAATCTTCTGGTTGCAGATGCGAGCAGATCTGACCAGACCATTTGTCTGGCTGTCTCTCCCGCACTTAAAGCCATAGGTGTACCCGGAAGACCAAGGCTTTTTGAAGCCAAGCAGGCCATAAAGAAATATGAGCAGCTGCACCACACGCGTATTCTTTATATAACAGCCACTCCGCGCATGGCAGAATATGAGAAGATATCTGCCAAAATCTACGGCATCTATTTGAAGTATGTGGCGCCCGAGGATCTGCATGTCTACAGCATTGATGAATGCTTTATAGATTGCACTCCTTACCTGCACTTATATAAAGATACGGCAAATATAACCGGAGAATCTCCCGCCCGCATCATGGCTTTGACAATGATCAGGGATGTTCTTAAGAATACGGGGATCACTGCAACTGTAGGTATAGGAACTAATCTTTACCTTGCCAAGGTTGCCATGGATATTGTAGCCAAAAAAGCCCGGGCAGATAAGGAGGGAGTACGAATAGCTGCTCTTAATGAAGACTCCTACAAGTATCTGCTGTGGGAACATAAGCCTCTCACAGATTTCTGGCAGATAGGTCATGGAAAAGCCGGAAGGCTTGAAAGAAATCATATGTACACCATGGGTGATATAGCACAGCGTACACAGTGGGATGAAGAATGGTTCTATAAAACCTTTGGGATTGATGCCGAGATCCTTATAGACCATGCCTGGGGAGTAGAACCTGTTACCATGTATGACATA
>JAILBX010000112.1 GCA_024680675.1 Lachnospiraceae bacterium
AAATCAAAAAGATAACCCACCACCTTCAGGTGGTGGGAGAAGCTTTTCGCAGGTGCCGGGTTCAAGCCCGGTACCTGCGGGATTGCGAAGCAATCTGATTTATAACGAGCAAATTGCGAAGAAATTTGCGAGGTTGACTATTAGCTTTGTTTTGAAAGCGTAATGCTTTGGAGGAGAAAAATGGAATACAGAAAAATTTTGACGGTTCAGGATATATCCTGTGTAGGGCAGTGCTCATTAACAGTTGCTCTTCCTATATTATCAGCTGCCGGTATTGAGACAGCTATTCTGCCATCAGCGGTTTTATCAACTCATACTGCCGGCTTTACAGGCTTCACCTGTAGAGATCTTACAGAGGATATGCCGGCCATAATGGATCACTGGAAAAAAGAAGGGATCACCTTTGATGCCATTTATACAGGTTATCTGGGAAGTGCCCGTCAGATAGAGCTGGTTAAAAAGATGTTTAAGGAGCTTAAGGGAAAAGACTTTGTAAGTATTGTAGATCCTGCTATGGCAGACAATGGAAAGCTTTATCCTGCCTTTGATCAGGCCTTTGTGGATGAGATGAAGACCCTGGCCTTTGAGGCGGACATAATCCTTCCTAATATTACAGAAGCCTGCTGTCTTACGGATATGGAGTATAAAGAGAACTATGATGAGGCCTATATTGATGAGCTTTTGAAGAAATTAAGGGCTTTAGGCGCTAAAACCATCATTTTAACAGGTGTGGGATATGACGAAAAAACAACGGGCGTTATGGTTGATGAGCCTGAAAACAGGCAATATTACAAGCATAGAAGGATAGCAAAGGGAAGCCATGGTACAGGAGATGTATATGCCTCGGCCTTTGTGGGAGCTTATATGAGAGGAAAGACCTCTTATCAGGCAGCTTCGATCGCAGCTGAATATACAGTCCGTTGTATAGAGAATACGGTGGATGATGAGAGCCATTGGTACGGAGTTAAGTTCGAGCCCATTCTCCCATATTATATAGAAGCTTTAAACGACTAAATCCTTTCTTTGGAGGCAAAATATGAAAAAAAAGCTTTTAAAGCAGCTTAAAATAGCAATTGTTATATCTACATTTGTTTTTTCTACGGTATTAACCGGATGTGCAGAGCTTCAGTCTCTCCTTCCGGGAGCTAAACAAGAGGCTACAGAAGTTCTTAGCTACCGGACTCTTGATAAGATAAAAGAGTCCGGTAAGATAAATATAGGAGTTTTGAGCAATGATGCTGTAGTTGAAAAAGCTGATATAGAAGGCTTAAATTATGGATATGATGAATATCTGGCTAAGAGGCTGGCAGAGGATCTGGGAGTAGATGTAAATCTTGTGCCCTGCGACCCTTCAAAAAGGCTTGACTACCTTAATAAGGGAACAGTAGACATTATGCTGGCAAATTATACCGTAACGGAGGAAAGAAGCGAACTGGTTGATTTCTCTCTTCCCTTTAAGAAGGTTTCCCTTGGACTCCTTTCACCTACGGATCATGTGGTTTCCAAGCTGTCAAGAGCAGATAAGGAAGCCCCCCTGATCCTTGTAAAGGGTACCAGGGCAGAAGAATATATGGAAGAAAACTTCCCAAATGTCGAGCTGAAAAAATACAATAACAATAAAGAGGTTTTAGCTGCTCTTGAAAAAAATAAAAAAGCCAGCTGGCTTGAGGATGCCATTACTGTCATCGGATATTCCATAAACAATGATAATTATGTGGTTTCAAAGATTTCAATAGGGGATCCTGAAGTTATAGCACCTGCAGTGGCAAAGGGTAATAGCTCTCTCCTTCAATGGTTAGATGAAGAAATGAAAAAGCTTGGGGAGGAGAAATTTTTCCATAAGGCCTATGATGAAACTATCGGAAAGGTGCTGGGAAAGGACTATGAGGATGCCCTGGTCATAGAGGCTGACCCCTATGAAGCTAAGGATTGAGAAGATAAAAACAAGAAGAATTAAAAGTAAACTTAATTAACATAACAAGAATATAAGGCTTTACAACATGGAGATAATTTATGCTTAATAGTAAGCTTGATACCCTGAAGAAATATATAAAAGACCTTGGAAGTGTTGCAGTCGCCTACTCTGCGGGAGTAGATTCAACCTTTCTCTTAAAGCTTGCCCATGATATCTTAGGAGATGATTGCATAGCCCTGACTTCTGATTCAAAGAGCTTCCCTCAAGGTGACAAGAGGGAGGCTCTTTCATTTTGCAGGGACAACAATATCCATATCATAACCTTTGATGCAAATGAGCTTGAATATCCCGATTATTATGAAAATTCCAAGGATCGATGCTACTACTGTAAGAAGCTGATCTTTACTAAGATGCTGAAAATAGTAAAAGAAGAAGGCTCCTATACGCTGATCGAGGGGTCAAATACGGATGACGACTTAGACTATAGACCCGGAAAAAGGGCTTTACAGGAGCTAAATATTAAATCACCACTTAAGGAATGCGGATTTTCCAAGGCAGAAATAAGGGAATTATCCTATAAAATGGGTCTTCCTACCTGGAATAAACCCTCCTTTGCCTGTCTGGCTTCCAGGATACCCTACGGAGAGATCATAAGCTCTGAAAAGCTGGAAATGATAGAAGCCTCAGAAAGGATACTAAAAGAGCTTTCCTTTAGAAACTATCGCGTAAGATTACATAATTTGACAAATAAAAACTTAACAAATAATGATTTTAAGGAAAAAGACCGGCAAGCTGCGTCAGGGCCTTCAGAAGCTCTGCAAGGAGGAAATAAGGCAGATAAATGGATGGCAAGGATAGAAATAGAGCCTGATGAAATGGGAAAAATCCTGGAAACTTCAACAAGATTATGGCTTGTGGAGGAACTTAAGGCCTTAGGCTTTAGCTATGTCACTCTGGATCTTTTGGGCTACAGAAGCGGAAGTCTGAATGAAATACTGCCAAAAAATACCTGATATAGCGGGATTGCGAAGCAATCTGATTTATAACGAGCAAATTGCGAAGAAATTTGCGAGGTTGACAAAACAATATTTTGAAGCTTTGGGAACTTATGATCATAATACCTTTAAGTTTCGTTAAAAGATTAATTAAGGAGTTAATAATCATGGATATTAAGGACATTTTGGAAAGACTTTCAAGAGGAGAACTCGAAGCTTCTCAAGCTGAGCTCCTTATAAAAAAGAAGCCCTTTACCGATCTTGGCTACGCCACCATCGATGATCAGAGATGGATCAGGAACGGAGTTTCGGAGGTGATATATGCAGAAGGAAAAAGTACGGAGCAGATTGCCGGCATAATAGACAGAATGAAAGAAAATGGTCAGAATAATATCCTTATCACAAGACTTTCGGAAGAAAAGGCCCTTGCTGTAAGGGACAGAAAAGCTGATAAGATCAAGGATTTCCAGTATTTCGCAGATGGAAGAACAGCTGTTATCGGAGACTTCGCCCCTGCCGACGGCATAGGTAAAATAACGGTAGTTACCGCTGGCACCAGCGATATTCCCGTAGCCAAAGAAGCTGTCATAACCGCCAAATTTCTTGGCAATGAAGTAATGGAAATATATGATGTGGGGGTATCGGGACTCCATAGATTACTGGCAAGAGCCGATGATCTTATGTCCTCTAAGGTTGTCATCACCATAGCCGGAATGGAAGGAGCCCTGGCAAGTGTCATAGGAGGGCTGGTAAGCTGTCCGGTCATTGCTGTTCCCACAAGTATTGGTTACGGGGCATCCTTTAATGGACTGGCAGCCCTTCTTTCCATGCTCAACTCCTGCGCCAACGGAATATCCGTAGTAAACATAGATAATGGCTACGGAGCGGCTTATCAGGCAAGTCTTATCAATCATATAAGGTAAAAGATAGGAAAGATTAACTGTAAAATGAATTTTTTTAACGTATTTATTGCTCTTGATCCATGGAAGATATTTTCTTATGGATAAGAGCCGGGGAAAAGGAGGAAGGAATATGAGTATGCTCTATATCGACTGTTCAATGGGTGCCGCGGGGGATATGCTGACCGCTGCTCTTTATGAGCTTTTGGGAGAGTCGGAAAAAAAGGAATTTTTAAAGACCATAAAGGAGGCAGGGATCCCGGATGTTACCCTGGATATTGAAAGAACAAAGAAATGCGGTATAAGCGGAAGCCATTTCAAAGTACTTGTGGCAGGCCTTGAAGAGGGAGAAGAGCACCA
>JAILBX010000115.1 GCA_024680675.1 Lachnospiraceae bacterium
AAATCAAAAAGATAACCCACCACCTTCAGGTGGTGGGAGAAGCTTTTCGCAGGTGCCGGGTTCAAGCCCGGTACCTGCGGGATTGCGAAGCAATCTGATTTATAACGAGCAAATTGCGAAGAAATTTGCGAGGTTGACAGGTTTTTGTTGATTTTTACTCTCGGTAAAGCTATAGTAATCTGAGAGTTGTTAGTTGTTGATTCAGGAGGACTTATGGATGTTTAAGATTTTAAGATCAAGTATGCCTGTTGAGAGCATATGTATTATGGAGGTACAAGCAGAGCGGATCGCAAAGAGCTGCCTCCCGGGACAGTTTATTATAGCAAAGATAGATGAGGAGGGAGAAAGGATACCTCTTACGATCTGTGATTATGATGAAAAAAAGGGCACCATAACCATAGTTTTTCAGATTATGGGTGCATCGACCTACAGGATGTCAAAGCTTGGGGTTGGAGATGGCTTCCAGGATTTTGTGGGTCCCCTGGGACAGCCCTCGGAGTTTACAAAGGAGCCGGTGGAAGAGCTTAAAAAGAAAAAGTTTCTTTTTGTGGCAGGAGGAGTTGGAACCGCACCTGTTTATCCTCAGGTAAAATGGCTGAAGGAGCATGGGGTAGACGCGGATGTCATAGTCGGTGCCAAAACAAAGGATATTCTTATATTGGAAGATGAGATGAAGAAGGTTGCCACAAACCTTTATATAACCACAGATGATGGTTCCTATTGTCGTAAGGGTATGGTCACCGAGGTTATAAAGGATCTTATAGAGAATGAAGGAAAGAAGTATGATGTCTGCGTAGCAATAGGACCAATGATAATGATGAAGTTTGTGTGCCTTATGACAAAGGAGTTTTCACTTCCCACTATAGTCAGTCTTAATCCTATAATGGTGGACGGTACCGGTATGTGCGGAGCCTGCAGAGTAACTGTGGGTGGAAAGGTTAAGTTTGCCTGTGTTGACGGTCCGGAGTTTAACGGCCATGAGGTTAACTTTGATGAGGCTATGAAACGTCAGCAGTTATATAAGACAGAAGAAGGCCAGGCCTATCTCAGGGAAAAAGAGGGAAATACACATCATGGAGGATGTGGAAACTGCGGAGGTGAAAAATAATGGATGTTAATGTAAAAGTACCTGTCAGAGAGCAGGATCCCAAGGAAAGAGCCAAAAACTTTGAAGAGGTTTGTTACGGCTACAATAAAGAAGAAGCCATGCAGGAGTCGGAGAGATGCTTAAACTGTAAAAATGCCAGATGTATCAAAGGATGTCCTGTTTCAATAAATATTCCCGCCTTTATTCAGGAAGTAAAGGCCGGTAATTTTGAGGAGGCAAGCCGTATCATTTCCGAGTCTTCATCTCTTCCGGCAGTCTGCGGAAGGGTTTGCCCTCAGGAAAGTCAGTGTGAGGGTCAATGTATAAGAGGAATAAAGGGAGAGCCTGTTTCCATAGGTAAGCTGGAGAGATTTGTTGCCGACTGGGCGAGAGAGAACAATATAAAGCCTGAAGGAGCAAAGGAAAAGAACGGAAAGAAGGTTGCCGTAATAGGATCGGGACCTGCGGGACTTACATGTGCCGGGGATCTTGCAAAGCTTGGCTACGAAGTAACAATTTTCGAGGCTCTTCATAAAGCAGGAGGAGTTTTGGTATACGGGATCCCGGAATTCAGACTTCCAAAGGAAAAGGTTGTATCCAAGGAGATTGAGAATGTCATCTCTTTGGGAGTAAAGATCGAGACTAACGTTATAGTTGGAAGGACAATAAAGGTAGATGAGCTTCTGGATGAGTTTGATGCGGTATTTATCGGATCAGGGGCAGGACTTCCAAAGTTTATGGGTATAGAAGGGGAAAATGCCAATGGTGTATATTCTGCCAACGAGTACCTTACAAGAAGCAATCTTATGAGAGCCTTTGATGAGTCCTATGATACGCCTATAAATCCGGGAAAGAAGGTGGCTGTAGTCGGAGGAGGTAACGTGGCAATGGATGCTGCCAGGACCGCATTGAGACTTGGAGCAGAGGTCACTATTGTATACAGAAGATCCGAAGAGGAGCTGCCGGCAAGAGCAGAAGAGGTTCATCATGCCAAGGAGGAGGGGATCAAATTTAACCTTCTTACCAATCCTGTCAAGATCCTTGTGGATGAAAAGGGTTGGGTAAAGGGTATGACCTGTGTAAAGATGGAATTGGGAGAGCCTGACGAGTCAGGCAGAAGAAAGCCGGTTAAGGTGGAAGGCTCCGAATTTGATCTTGAGGTTGATACTGTGATCATGTCCCTTGGAACATCACCTAATCCTCTTATTTCTTCTACCACGGAGGGTCTGGATATTAACAAGTGGAAATGTATTGTTGCAGATGAAGAGTTTGGACAGACCAGTAAAGAGGGAGTTTATGCAGGAGGAGATGCCGTTACCGGAGCAGCAACGGTAATCCTTGCAATGGGGGCAGGAAAGGCTGCAGCAAAGGGCATAGACGAGTATTGTAAGAAGAAATAAAAAAGCTTGTTAAAATATGGTATATAATGGTCTTATCAGCGTTATAATAAGATTATCAAGGCACGAGAAGGAGGCTTACTCGTGCCTTTTTTGAAAAATATGAAGATAGATATAATATGTGTGGGAAAACTTAAAGAAAAATACTGGAAGGATGCTGTAGCCGAATATGAAAAGAGGCTTTCGAGATACTGCAGACTGTCTATACTTGAGGTTAACGATGAAAGAACCAGAGAGGATTCCTCAGAGGCTGAAAATGAAAGGGTATTGAGGCTTGAAGGAGAGAGGATACAAAAGCTTATATCGGAGGATGCATATACTGTTACTCTTGAGATCCTGGGGGAAGAGATGACCTCTCCTGAGCTGGCAAAAAGAACAGAAGAGCTTTTTACTCAGGGAGTGAGTCATATTCAGTTTATAATAGGAGGCTCCTTAGGCTTATCGAAGGAGCTTACAAAGAGGAGCAGGCTTCATCTGAGCTTTTCAAAACTTACTTTCCCCCATCAGCTTATGAGGGTTATTCTTTTGGAGCAGATCTACAGATCTTTTAAGATAAATTCCGGTGAGCCCTACCATAAATAATGTGGTGACAGGAGGAAAAGCTTATGTTGATGGTTGATCTTATAAAAGCAAAAAGAGATGGAGGAGTCCTGAATAAGGAGGAGATTACCTTTATAGTTTCCGAATATATAAAGGGTAAGATCCCCGATTATCAGGTGTCGGCTCTCTTGATGGCTATATATTTTAAGGGTCTTAATAAGGAGGAAACTCTGGATCTTACCCTGGCTATGAAGGACAGCGGTGATGTACTTGACCTATCAGGTATAAAGGGCGTTAAGGTGGATAAGCATTCCACCGGCGGAGTGGGAGATAAGACTACTTTAGTCCTGGCACCTATGGTGGCAAGTATTGGCGTACCTGTGGCAAAAATGTCCGGAAGAGGACTGGGTCATACGGGAGGGACCATAGATAAGCTTGAAAGTATAAGAGGCTTCAGGACAGATCTTGGGGAAAGAGAGTTCATAGCTAATGTGAACAATATAGGCATTGCCCTTATGGGACAGACAAAGGATCTTGCACCGGCGGATAAAAAACTTTATGCCCTTAGAGATGTTACCGCCACTGTGGATAATATGTCCCTTATAGCCAGCTCTGTCATGAGCAAGAAGCTGGCAGCAGGCAGCGATGGTATTGTTTTGGATGTGACCTGCGGGAGCGGAGCATTTATGAAAAACTATGAGGATGCCAAAGCTTTGGCAGAGGAAATGGTTTCCATAGGAAAAATGTCCAAAAAGAAAACCATAGCTGTTATATCGGATATGAACGAGCCCTTGGGAAGGGCTGTGGGAAATGCACTTGAGGTTAGGGAAGCAGTAAACGCCCTTAAAGGACAGGGGGAGGAGGATCTTCTCACTCTATGTTATGAGCTTGGATCCTATATGGTTATGATGGCAGGAATCTGTGAAACAAAGGAAGAAGGCAAGGAGAGACTTAAAGAGGCAATAGGAGACGGAAGGGCATATGATAAATTTGAAGAGTTTGTAAAGGCTCAGGGCGGGGATGCGGACTTCATAGACAGTGAGGATTTTATAAAAACCAGTATAAAGGGTGACCTTATTGCCGAAGAGGAGGGTTATATAAGCTCAATAAACTGTGAGGATGTGGGAAATGCTTCCCTTCTGCTGGGAGGCGGAAGAAGGAGTAAGGAGGATAGTATAGATCCTTCCGTGGGGCTTGTACTTAATAAAAAGCTGGGAGATCCGGTGAAAAAGGGAGAAAGCATAGCTACTCTCTATGCAAATGACAGCTGTAAATACAATGAGGGGCTTGAGAGACTGAAGGGTGCTTTCAAATACTCTGAAAGACCTTTTGTAAAGGAAAAGCTGATCAAAGGGATTGTTGAATAAAGGAGAAATATGTCAGAAAATACAGAAAGAGAAGTTGATATATCAGAGGATAGCAGGATCAGTATTTTTGGTAAGCTTGACAGTCATATAAAGAAGATAGAGAAGGCCTTTAAGGTTACTGTGGTGGAAAGAGGAGATCTTTTAAGGATAAAGGGCAGTAAAGAAGGCGTGGACATGGCTTATGAGGTTATAACAGAGCTTGATGGCATAAGGGAAAAGGGAAACGAAATAGACGAACAAAAGGTGGACTACGCCATATCCATGGCCGAGGAAAATATCAGGAATGCCTTTGAAGATATAGACAGTGACATTATCTGTCATACCATAAGCGGAAGGCCGGTAAAACCAAAGACTCTGGGTCAGAAGAAGTATGTGGATGCCATAAGGGATAATATGATAGTTTTTGGTCTGGGTCCCGCGGGAACCGGGAAGACCTACCTTGCAATGGCAATGGCCATAACAGCCTTTAAGAATGAAGAGGTGGGAAGGATAATCCTTACAAGACCGGCCATAGAGGCAGGAGAAAAACTGGGCTTTCTTCCCGGAGATCTCCAGAGTAAGGTGGATCCCTATCTGAGGCCTCTTTATGATGCTCTTTACCAGATAATGGGAGCTGAAAGCTTTTTGAAAAACTCAGAAAAGGGACTGATAGAGGTGGCACCCTTAGCCTATATGAGAGGAAGAACCTTAGATAACGCATATATAATCCTTGATGAGGCACAGAATACAACTCCTGCCCAGATGAAGATGTTTCTTACCAGGATAGGTTTTGGATCAAAGGCCATAATAACAGGGGATCTTACCCAAAAGGATCTGGCTCCCGGTACTTTGTCGGGTCTTGATACGGCTATAAAGGTTTTAAAAAATATAGAGGATATTGATTTCTCATATCTTACAGCCAGGGATGTTGTGAGACATCCTCTGGTTCAGAGGATAGTTAAGGCCTATGAGGAATATGAGGCCAAAAAAGAAGGGCAATTTTCAGATAAAACAGGAAAAAGAGGACGCAGGGATATAAAAGATGACTCTAAATACAGAACAGGAAAAAGACTACGTATTTGAATTTGATAATGAAGAATTATTTAAAAGGATAGTTGAAACAGTGATCGAAGAAGAAGAATGTCCCTATGATGTGTCGGTATATTTACTCTTGACAGGGGATGAGGAAATAAGGGGCATAAACTTAGAGCAGAGGAATATTGACAGTCCCACTGATGTGCTTTCCTTTCCAATGTGGCAATATGACATCCCCGGGGATTTTTCTTCAATAAGGGAAGATGATGATGTTTTTGACCCTGACACAGGGGAGCTTATACTGGGAGATATAGTGATCTCCATTGACAGAATGGTTAAACAGGCCGGGGAATACGGCCATGGGATACGCAGAGAATATGCTTTTCTAATCGTTCACAGTATGTTACACTTAATAGGTTACGACCATATAGAAGAAGCTGACAGGCTCCTTATGGAAGAAAAGCAAAAAGTAATAATGGAGTTGTTGAATATACCCAGGGATGAAAACTAGAGAGAAGAAGCACTCCAATTTTATAGTGCAGGGTGGCATCCTTGCCATGGCCGGGATAATATCAAGAATAATCGGTCTTTTGTATCGAATCCCTCTTCAAAAGACGATCGGAGACAGCGGGATGGGTTACTATTCCGCTGCATTTCAGATATATTCGATTATGCTTGTCATTTCATCGTATTCATTACCAGTTGCCGTATCCAAGCTTATAGCGGCAAGGGTTGCAAGGGAACAGTACAGAAACGCGAAAAGATTATACAGGTGTGCGCTGGTTTTTTCAATGATAACCGGTGGTCTCGCCTGTCTGATTGTGGTGTTTGGAGCTGATACTCTTGCCAGTGATGTAATGAGTCTTTCAAGGAGCGCCATTGCACTCAGGATATTGGCGCCGGCTCTTGTCATAGTAGCTGTTATGGGAGTTATGAGGGGCTTTTTCCAGGGAAGAGGCACCATGATGCCAACGGCTGCATCCCAGCTTTTGGAACAGCTGGTAAATGCGGTGATCTCAGTGGTAATGGCTGTTAATATGTATGCTTATGGAGAGAAGGTAGCGGCTCTTTTGAGAAACAAGTCCTTTGCACCGGCATACGGAGCGGCCGGAGGAACCATGGGAACTCTTATTGGCGCTTTGGCAGGTCTGATCTTCCTTGTGATCATCTTCCTTATCCATAAGTCATCCTACAGAGAAGCCGTAGAGATGGATGAAAGCGAGCATGTCGAATCCTATGCAAGGATATTCAAGGTACTTATGTTAACCATTCTTCCTGTCATCCTAAGCTCTACCATATATAATATATCCGATGTTCTGGATCAGGGCATATTCGGAAAAGCCATGGGGAGAAGGGGTATATCGGAGCATGACATCGCAACCTATTGGGGTATCTTCAGTACAAAGTATAAGACCATAATTAATGTTCCGGTAGCCCTGGCAAATGCCCTTTGTTCTTCTATGATGCCCTCCCTTACTGCAAGTATTGAGAGAGGTGACAGAAGAACCGCCAGAAAAAAGGTAAGGATGGGAATGAGATTTGTTATGATAGTGGCAATTCCCTGTGCAGTTGGACTGGCAGTGCTTGGAGAACCTATTTTGGCTCTTTTATTTTCCGGAGATACAAAGGCTGCGGCCATGATGCTTAGGGTTGGCTCTGTATCTGTGGTCTTTTACTCCATGTCGACCCTGTCAAACGGCGTGCTTCAGGGTATAGACAGGATGAATGTTCCGGTAAGAAATGCAGCCATAGCCCTTGTACTCCATGGATTAGTCCTTTATTTTACCACAGCTGTTATGGATCTTAGACTTATAGGTATAGTAATATCCATTATAGTTTTTTCTCTGACAATATGTATACTTAACTGGTTTGATATAAGGAGGCACTTAGGCTACAGACAGGAAATAAAGAGAACCTTTATCATACCCCTTATCTCTTCAATAATAATGGGGATCATATGTTATCTGACCTATATTATCGCCATCAGATTTTTGGGAAGCGGTATCTCCTGTGTGATCGCCGTGCTCGTGGCTGTTGTGGTATATGTAGTGGCGCTTTTACTGCTTAAGGGAATAAGGGAAAAGGAGCTGCTGGCATTTCCGGGAGGCAGGATAATAGCAAAAATAGCCAGGTTTTTACACCTTATGTGATCTATAAATATATAAATATTTTTTCAAGGGATATTAAAATGAAAGCTTGTGTAATAGGAGGAGGAGCTTCGGGAATGACCTCTGCCATAGCCATGGCAAGGAAAGGGGTTGAGGTTACTCTTTATGAGCATAGTGACAGGGTAGGAAAGAAGCTGCTGTCAACAGGAAACGGAAAATGCAATATTTCAAATACCGACAGAGATCTTAAGCACTATCACGGTGACAGTAAATTTATAGCAGAGGTTTTTGAAAAAATGCCCTTTGATGCGGCTATATCCTTTCTTACAGGGCTTGGAATATATACGAAAAACAAAAACGGATACCTTTACCCAAATTCAGAGCAGGCAGCGGCAGTAAATGATGTGTTAAGGCATGCTCTTAAAAGGTACGGGGTGAAGCTTTTTACTGAAACCAAGATAAAAAGTATAAGTCCCTTAAAAGAGGGTGAAGGTTTTTTACTGATAACAGATAAGGGAAGGGAGACTTGTGACAAGCTTGTTATAGCTGCCGGTTCAAAGGCGGCGCCTAAAAGCGGATCTGACGGTTCCGGTTATGAACTGGCAGAAGCTTTGGGGCATAAGGTAGTTACGGTACTTCCGGCCCTGTGTGCTCTTAAATCCAATGACAGTGCCTGTAAAGCCATAGCCGGAGTAAGAACAGATGCCCTTGTCCGACTCTTTGTGGATGGAAGGGAGCTGGCAAGGGACAGGGGCGAGGTTCAGTTTACTGATTACGGAATATCCGGTATACCTGTATTTCAGCTAAGCTACCTGGCTGTCAGAGCCATATACTCTAAAAAAAAGGTAAGAGCGGTGATCGATCTTATGCCTGAGCTTTCCATGGAATACCTTATTGAGTATCTGACGGGGAGAAAGAGAGAGGATGAAAGCAAGACGGCAGCTGAGTTTCTTATAGGTATGCTAAATAAGAACCTGGCTCTTTTGATAATAAAAAAAAGTAATCTGAAATCCGATATTTCCATGGAAAAAGTAAGTGAAGAGGAAATAAAAGACATAGCATTTAATATAAAGGAATTGCAATTTGAAATAACAGGATATAACTCCTTTGATAAAGCACAGATCTGTCAGGGAGGGGTGACTACAAAGGAGTTAAGCAGTAATCTTGAATCCTGTTTCCACAAGGGCCTTTTTTTTGCGGGAGAGATCATTGACGTTAATGGTGACTGTGGAGGTTATAACCTTACCTGGGCCTTTTGCACAGGCCTGCTGGCGGCTCTTTGATCCCCTTGGAAAGGGCAGATTGTTTGAGGATTTAACATTATATGATAAAGCTTTCAGGAATAAAGCTCCTTCCCGGTGAGAGTGAGGAGCTTTTGGAAAAGAAAATAAGGAGCTGTTTAAAAACCAGGGCTGATTTTGAGTACCATATAATAAAAAAGTCTCTGGATGCCAGAAAAAAACCGGAGATCTCTTATGTCTACTCCCTTTCGGTAAAGCTCAATGAAAAGGAAGAAAAAAGACTGCTTAAAAATTCTTCAGTTAAGAATATATCACCCTATTCAAGGGTTTTGTATGAACCAAGGCTCCTTAAGCCTTCAGAGAAAAGTTTGGGACAAGAGCTCAGGCCGGTGATAGTGGGCTTTGGCCCATGCGGTATTTTCTGCGCCTATGTCCTTACCCTTGCAGGACTTAAGCCCCTTGTAATAGAAAGAGGTTTAAGGATAGATGAAAGAGCAAGGGAGGTTGAAGCCTTTTGGGAAGGGAAGGAGCTTGACAGTGAATGTAATGTTGCCTTTGGAGAAGGAGGGGCAGGAGCCTTTTCCGACGGCAAATTAAATACCGGTGTAAAGGACAGAGAGGGCTTTGGAGGCTTTATACTGGATACATTTGTTAAATATGGTGCCGACAGGGAGTTAAGCTATATGGCAAAGCCCCATATAGGCACAGATCGCTTAAGAGATATTATAAGAAATCTAAGAAGCGATATGGAAAAAATGGGATGCAGCTTTATGTTTGATACCGCCTTGAGGGAGCTCTTAATAGAAGAGGGCAGGATCAGAGGGATTAAGACAAGCAGAGGAGAGATCAAAAGTAATAAGGTGGTTCTTGCTATCGGTCATTCTGCCAGAGATACCTTTTTGATGCTCAGGGATAAGGGTTTGAATATGACCTCAAAGCCCTTTGCTGTGGGCTTCAGACTTGAGCATGCTCAAAGCCTTTTGAATGAAAGTCAGTATGGGAGGGGACATGACAAGAGCCTTCCGGCTGCTGATTACAAGGTTACCAACAAAAGCAAAAAGGGAAAGATGGTTTATTCCTTCTGTATGTGTCCCGGAGGTTATGTGGTGGATTCTTCATCTCAGGCTGGACAGCTTTGTATAAACGGTATGAGTTATTCGGGGAGAGACGGGAAAAACTGTAATTCTGCTATTGTTGTAGCTGTTGATGAGAAGGACTACGGTTATTCCGAAGATCCTCTTAAGGGTATGTATTATCAGGAAGATCTGGAAAAGAAGGCCTTTGATCTCTGCGGGGGAAAGATCCCCCTTCAGACCCTTGGAGCCTTTAAGGAGGGCAGGGTAAATACTGAGGATGAATTTAAGCTAAGCCCCTGTATAAAGGGAAGCTATGAAAGGGCGGATCTTACAGGGATATTGAGCAGGGAGCAGAATGAGGCCATAATAGAGTCTATTGAAAAATGGAATGAAAGCATAAAAGGCTTTTCAGATCCTTTTAGTCTCTTATCGGCTGTCGAATCAAGGACATCCTCTCCTGTCAGGATATTAAGGGATGAATACCTTGAAAGTAATATAAGGGGAGTCTATCCGGCAGGTGAAGGAGCAGGCTATGCCGGAGGGATAATGTCGGCAGCTATGGATGGTATAAGAATCGCCGAGAGGATACTGGATAGTATAAGACTTTCTGCCCCTTTACAGGAATCCTGAAAAGGACAGGGCTTTCTAAGGAGAAGTTATCATGAATATGGATGAGAGAATAAAAAAGATAAATGAGCTTTATCATAAGTCTCAGGCGGAGGGACTGACTCCGGAGGAGAAGGCATTGCAGAAAAAGCTCAGGGATGAATATATCGCTTCCGTCAAGGGTAATCTTAAGGCCCAGCTTGATAATATAAATATTCAGGAAGAGGATGGAAGCATAACAAACCTTGGGGAAAAATATGGAAGTAAAAAGAGATAAAAAGGAGTTCAGAAAAGAGGCCTTAAAAAAGCGGGACGGGCTTTTGGAAGGTTATATTTTAAGGGCTTCCCTGCTGATAGAGGATAAGATCTGCAAGGCTGTTTTAAGTAAAAACCTCAGCTGCATAGGATTGTATGCTTCCTATAGAAGTGAGGTAAGAACCGATGGACTTATAAAGAAGCTTTTAGCTATGGATAAGAGGCTGTGTCTTCCAAGATCCCTAAAGGAGAATGAGCTTCCCATCCTGAAGTTTTATCAGATAAAGGACACAGAGACTGACATTATTTCGGGATATAAGGGTATAGGAGAGCCGGATCCCAAAAGATGTAAGGAAGTACTTAAGGAAGAAATGGATATGATAATCGTCCCCGGAGTGTGTTTTGGCAAAGACCGTTCAAGAATGGGTTACGGGGCAGGCTTTTACGACAGATACCTTATGGATTTTTCCGGGGAGAAGGTGGGTATCTCTTTTGAAGAGATGGTGTATGACAGCATACCCTTTGATGAAAGGGATATACCGCTGCAGGCAGTTGTTACTGAAGAGAGGACATATTGAAAATGGGTCAAGATAATAATATTCCAATGGAGGAACCCGCCAGACAGTTCTATTTTATGGAGCTTGCGGGAAAACTCAGAGAGGATAAGGAAAAGAAGATAGGGAGAGCACTGACCTACCATGTTACCACCTTTGGCTGTCAGATGAATGCCAGAGATTCCGAAAAGCTTTCGGGCATCCTTGAAAGGATAGGCTATACCTGTACCGAAAGAGAGGAGGATGCTGATCTGGTGCTCTTTAATACCTGTACCATAAGAGATAATGCAGATCAAAAGGTATATGGAAGACTGGGTTATCTACATGGTAAAAACCAGAATAAAAAGGAAAGGATAATAGCTCTTTGCGGTTGTATGATGCAGGAGCCTTCAGCTCTTGAAAAGATCAAAAAAAGCTATCCCTTTGTAAATATAATCTTCGGAACTCACAATGTATATAAGCTGGCTGAGCTCATATGTATTCAGGCAGAGTCCGGCCATATGGTGATAGACATATTAAAGGATACGGATCTGATCGTAGAGGATATTCCCAATCTTCGCAAATACCCTTTTAAATCCGGTGTTAATATAATGTTCGGATGCAATAATTTCTGCAGCTACTGTATAGTACCCTATGTAAGAGGCAGAGAAAGAAGCAGGGAACCAAGAGAGATATTAAGGGAGATAGAAAGGCTTTCAGAGGATGGGGTAAAGGAGGTAATGCTCCTTGGTCAGAATGTTAATTCCTATGGAAGGGGACTTTCAGAAGACATAGACTTTTCAGGGCTTCTAAGGGAGGTTGAAAAGGTTGAGGGAATAGAGAGAATAAGATTTATGACCTCCCATCCCAAGGATCTTTCAGATGATCTCATAAATGTTATGAAGGAGTCAAATAAGATATGCAGGCACATTCACCTTCCCCTTCAATCAGGAAGCAATAAGATACTAAAGAGGATGAACCGAAGCTATACAAGGGAGCAATACCTGCTTTTAGCCCAAAAGCTTAAAAGGGAGATCCCCGATATAGCAATAACTACAGATATAATCATTGGATTTCCGGGGGAAACTCCTGAGGATGTGGATGATACCATAGATGTAATAAATAAGGTTGGATATGACGGAGCTTTTACTTTTATTTATTCCAAAAGATCCAACACACCGGCGGCAGATATGCCGGATCAGGTAAGTGAAGAACAGAATAAAAGGGAGTTTGACAGGGTATTAAAGAGGGTTCAGGAAGTGGCCAGGGAAAGAGCTGCTCTTAGAACCGGAAGGATAGAAAAGGTGCTGGTGGAAGAGATAAACAGCAATGATCCGGGTCTTATGACCGGCAGACTTTCCTCAAACCTTGTGGTTCATTTTAAAGGAGACGAGTCATTAATAGGACAGATTGTGGATGTTAAGCTAAAGGAATGTAAGAATTTTTACTATATTGGAGAAATGATACAGGAGGGAAAAAACTAAAATGAAGAAAGCAATGACTATTACACAGAAGATACTGGCAGATCATGCCGGACTTGAGTATGTGGAGGCCGGACAGCTTATTGAAGCAAGGCTGGATCTTGTACTGGGCAATGATATTACAACTCCGGTTGCCATAAGGGAGATGGAGAAGATCAATAAGGACGGGGTCTATGATAAGGACAAGATAGCTCTGGTTATGGATCATTTTACTCCCAACAGAGACATAAAATCAGCTGAAAACTGTATGTGTGTGAGAAACTTTGCCAATAAGCATGAAATAAGCCATTATTATGATGTGGGAAAGATGGGAATAGAGCATGCTCTTTTGCCGGAGCAGGGCTTAACAGTAGCAGGAGATGTTATAATCGGAGCCGATTCACATACCTGTACCTACGGTGCTCTCGGAGCCTTCTCAACAGGAGTGGGAAGTACTGATATGGCAGCGGGAATGGCCACAGGCAAGGCCTGGTTTAAGGTGCCCTCAGCCATTAAATTTAATCTTATCGGCAAGCCTTCCAAATGGGTAAGCGGTAAGGATGTAATACTTCACATAATCGGCCTTATCGGCGTGGATGGAGCACTTTACAGATCCATGGAATTTGCCGGGGAGGGTATAAAGAATCTTTCCATGGATGACAGATTTACTATCTGTAATATGGCTATAGAAGCAGGAGGAAAAAACGGTATATTCCCTGTGGACGACCTTGCTATAGAATATATGAAGGCCCATTCTAAGAAGCCCTATAAGATATATGAGGCAGATGAGGATGCAGTATATGATGAGGAGTACACGATCGATCTTTCAAGCCTTAAGTCAACCGTGGCCTTCCCTCATCTCCCTGAGAATACCAAAACAATTGATGAAATAAAAGAGGAGATAAAGATACAGCAGGTTGTGATAGGCTCCTGTACAAACGGAAGACTTGACGATCTCAGGATAGCAGCAAAGATACTGGAGGGTAAAAAGGTTGATGATAATGTGAGGTGCATTATAATTCCGGCTACTCAGAATATTTATCTTCAGGCTATGGAGGAGGGCTTATTAAAGACCTTTATAGAAGCCGGAGCTGTTGTTTCCACTCCTACCTGCGGTCCCTGCCTTGGCGGTCATATGGGAATACTGGCAAAGGGTGAAAGATGTGTATCCACCACTAACAGAAACTTTGTCGGCAGGATGGGGCATGTGGAATCGGAAATCTATCTTGCCAGTCCTGCAGTTGCGGCAGCAAGTGCCATAGCAGGTCATATTGCAGCTCCCTGTGACTGATCCTTTAAAAGGACAGGGGGACTGAGGAGACAGGTAAGGAAGAGAGACAATAAACATTTATAATAAAGGAGAAAGCCATGGAAGCTAAGGGAAGTGTTTTTAAATACGGAGACAATGTAGATACTGATGTTATAATACCTGCCAGATATCTTGCCATTCAGGATCCAAAGGAGCTGGCAGAGCATTGTATGGAGGATATTGATGACAGCTTTGTTAAAAGAGTGAACAAGGGAGATATAATGGTAGCGGGAAAGAATTTCGGCTGTGGCTCTTCAAGAGAGCATGCTCCCCTTGTAATAAAGGTGAGCGGAGTCAGCTGTGTTATTGCCGAGACCTTTGCAAGGATCTTTTACAGGAATGCCATTAATATAGGTCTTCCCATAATAGAATGTAAGGAAGCTTCGGAGAAGATCCAGGAAGGGGACGAGATAGAGATAGACTTTGATTCCGGGATCATTACAAATAAGACCAGAAATGAGACCTATAAGGGACAGTCCTTCCCGGAATTTATGCAGAGGATCATAAAGAATGAAGGTCTTGTAAATTATATAAACAGTCAGGAAGGATAGAAGTGCCCCGCTTAAAGACAGGTGATTATTTTGTTATCCTTATTACCCTGCTAATGTGCCTTTTCATCTTTTTCTCAGGAAAGTTTTGGGGAAATAGGGGCTCAGAAAGCAGTAAAGCGGTGATAAGGGTAGGTGACCTTATCTATGCCAGTTACCCTCTTTCAAAAGACAGGACAGTAAGGATAGAGGGTAAGGGGGGGCATTACTGTGTCTTAAGGATCGAGGATAGAAGGCTTGATATCATAGAAGCCAACTGTCCGGATAAGGTCTGCGTAAATACCCCTGCACTTACAAGTACGGATGGAGCCCTGGTCTGCCTTCCGGCAGAGATCCTTGTGACAATAGAAGGAGAAGAGGGGACAGAGAAGGAATATGATGCTGTTTCACAGTAGGCAGGATGGAAGAAGATGAGATCAAATAAGCTTGCGTTTATGGCTCTTATGCTGGCCTTGTCTCTGGTGACCGGTTATGTGGAGTATCTTATACCGATTCCCACGGGAATTCCCGGTATTAAGCTCGGATTGGCAAATATAGTTACAGTATTTTTAATCCTAAGAGGACAATATTTGGAGGCCTTTTGGATACTTTTCATACGGGTGATCCTTTCGGGAATCCTTTTTGGAAATCCTGTATCAGTGATATTTGGAATGACCGGAGGTCTGGCTGCTCTTGCAATAATGATCCTTCTCGAAAGGTCTCATATAAAGCTTAGCATTATAGGAGTAAGCATGTCAGGAGCGGTAGTCCACAATATGGGTCAGATAATGGTTTCTTTTTTGATGTTAGGGACTAAGAAGGTATTTTATTACCTTCCTTTTCTTATGATAGCCGGTCTTATAACCGGATTTATAACAGGATGGATCTGTCAGCTGCTTTTTGAAAGGCTTCCTGGGGATGGAAAGTTTGGGGGACAATAAAAAATGATCGCATATCTAAAAGGAGAAGTTGTCGCAATTTACGAGGATCAGATAGTTCTTGAGGTAAAGGGTATAGGCTATAATATTTTTATGCCCGCAAGCTCTTTGGATCTTATAGAAGGTCTGGGAAGTGAAGTGAAGGTTTATACATACTTAAGTGTCAGAGAAGATGCCATGCTTTTATACGGGTTTCTGACCAAGGATGATCTGGATTTTTACAAGCTTTTGCTGAGCGTAAACGGAGTGGGACCAAAGGCTGCATTATCTGTTCTGTCAGCGATGAATTCAGAGGATATTAAATTTGCTATTTTATCCGGTGACTCAAAAACCATATCCAAGGCCCCGGGGATAGGAGCAAAGACGGCTCAAAGGATAATAATAGATCTAAAGGACAGAGTGGATCTTAGAGAGGCCTTTGAAAGCAAATCCGAGGCAGTACTGCGAAGGGAGGGCAAAGCTGAGAGCCCCGTTCAGGAAGAAGCAGTAGAAGCCCTTACAGCCCTTGGCTATTCGGGAGCAGATGCTTTAAGGGCAGTGAGAAAGGCCTATGATAACCCTGAGGATGATGTGGAGACTTTGTTGAAGAAGGCATTAAAGCATATTCTTAATTGACGGCCTAAGCTGTTTTCGGACTCAGTAAAAAATGCTTTTTGATAAGGATAAGAGAATGAAAAAAAGAACCATAGAAACCAATATAACCGAAGAGGATATAAAGCTGGAGGGATCTCTTCGTCCTCAAAGGCTTGAGGAATATATAGGACAGGGGAAGATAAAAGAGAATCTGAAGGTCTATATAGAGGCTGCAAAGCAAAGGAAGGATTCTCTTGACCATGTACTTTTATACGGACCTCCCGGACTTGGAAAAACCACTCTGGCCGGAATAATAGCAAATGAAATGGGAAGCTCTATCAAGATAACCTCAGGTCCCGCTATTGAAAAGCCCGGTGAAATGGCAGCGATACTGAATAATCTTAAAGAAGGAGATGTGCTTTTTGTGGATGAGATCCACAGACTGAACAGGCAGGTGGAGGAGGTTATGTATCCTGCCATGGAGGATTACTGCATAGATATAATGATCGGAAAAGGTGCTTCCGCCAGATCCATAAGACTTGATCTTCCTAAATTTACCCTTGTGGGAGCAACTACAAGGGTGGGTTTGCTGACGGCACCCTTAAGAGACCGTTTCGGAGTGATACACAGGCTGGAGTTTTATAATTTTGATGAGCTTTCAACCATTATTATGCATTCTGCCAATAAACTGGATGTAAAGATAGAGCCTGAGGGAGCAATGGAGCTTGCCAAAAGAAGCAGGGGAACACCAAGACTTGCAAACCGTCTTCTAAAGAGAGTAAGAGATTTTGCCCAGGTGAGGTATGAGGGAGTCATAACCCTGGAGGTTGCTTCAAAAGCCCTGGATCTTATGGATGTGGATAAACTGGGACTTGATCATATAGACAGGAATGTGCTCCTTACAATGATAAATAAATTTGACGGGGGACCTGTGGGACTTGATACCCTTGCAGCCGCCATTTCCGAGGATGCGGGAACCATAGAGGATGTTTATGAACCCTACCTTCTTCAAAACGGCCTTATTAACAGAACTCCAAGAGGAAGGGTGGTTACAAGAGCAGCCTATGAGCATTTCGGTATAGCTATGGATTGATCACCTTAAGCAGTCTTAACTGCTCTGTTGGCACTTTATCTAAGAACTTCTGTCTTGGACCGTTTTTTGAACTCCTTCGGAGAAAGTCCGTACTCCTTCTTAAAAGAGCGGTAAAAGCTGGAGTAATCGTCAAAACCGTAATTCTGATAAACATCAGTTATGGACACATCACCTCTTAGGGCATCTCTGCAAAGCTCCAGTCTTTTTCTTGCAATATACTTGTGAATGGATATGCCTATATTATCCTTAAAAACATGTGAAATATAGAACTTGCTCAGATAAAAGTGGCTTGCTATATTGTCCAAAGACAGGTCTTCATCTATGTGATGCTCTATATATGTGCAGATATTCTGATAGAGAGCATCACCTGTTATTTGATGCTCTTCCCCCATTTCATATACTATTCTGTTAAGAGACAGAAGCAGATCCGAAACATTTAATATAAGGCGAAGATTTTTTCCGAAGCGCTTGCTTTTTTTCTCTTCGATCAGAGTAAAGAGCTTGGCTTGTATGGAATTGAAGGTTATCCTGTCAAGATTAATTCTGAATCTTTCAAGCTCTACAGCCTTATTGACCATAAAATTGAAATCAGGGGACTGTTCACAAAGAGATTCGTAAAAATCACGGCTGATCCAAAAGTCAAAGCGCCTGTAGGGTACCGAATAATCCTTTACGGCTATACCGTGACTTGTTCCGGGAGGAACTATCAAAACGTCCCCATAGGATAAGATATAGTGATTTTTTCCCACAATGGCTTCTGCGTGTCCCTCTAAAAAGAAATAAAATTCATAATAGCCATGGGAGTGCATAAGAGTACGGCTTTGAGGAGAAAAATCACTGTAATAATATAGCTCGAAATCAGTGTCGAGCATGTATTGTTTATCGTCATAAATTGATATAAGTTCCTTCTTCATAATAGCATTTTACAATAAAACAACAAGAAATGCAATATAATAAACAACTTTATCATTGTATTTTTTGTGAGTTTCTTATATTATTCATAACAGAGGTTTAAATTATTTGTTTAATTTGCTAGTCATATAGAAAAATTGAACAAAACAGTCCATAAAGATGGATTCATAGTAAAAAATAATAAACAGGAGGGAGAAATCATCTATGAAAAGGAAAGTATTAGCAGCATTGCTGGCAGCTTCAATGGTAGTTTCGCTGACAGCTTGTGGAGGCGGCGGAGCAGCTCAGCCGGCTGGAGACGCAGGTTCAGCAGGAACTGAGGCACCGGCCAAGGAGGAAGTAGCAGGAGGATCTGAAGCTGCAGAAGGTTCAGAAGAAGCAGCAGCAGGTGACTATCAGCTTGATCAGATTACAATGGTTGTTGACGGTACATTGAACGCAAATCTCGATAACGGTCAGAAGGAATTCAATGATCAGTGGGATGCTTATGTATCAGAAAAGCTTGGACACAGCATTCATCTTGATATCCAACAGCAGGATCACTCAGGATACTTTGATGCAGTAGGACGTATCTTTGCATCAGGTTCTTATCCCGACGTAATACTGATGCCTGCATCAATGTTCTCACAGTATGTAAATACAGGAATCTTCTGGGATATGACAGAGGCTTATGACAATGCAGATTTCCAGAGCCGTATGCTTTATCCTACAGTTAACGATAGTGTTAAGAGGATCGGCGATGGAAGAATGTACGGAATATCACCTGCTTACGGAAACGGTTGTGTAACCTATATTAAGAAAGCATGGCTTGACAATGTAGGAATCGATATTTCAACAGTAAAGACATTTGATGACTATTATAAGATGCTTAAGGCCTTCCATGAGGAAGATCCTGATGGAAACGGAGTTAAGGGAGATACCTACGGTGTTATCTCTTCAGGATACCTTAAGACAGAGGAAGCTCCTTATATTATGTATCTTCCCGAGTTCTGGCAGGATGCATATCCCGCAATCTATCCTAACGCAGAGGGCGTTTGGGTTGACGGTTTCCAGGAGCAGGCTACAAAGGATGCACTTGAGAGAATCCATCAGGCATATGTTGATGGCGTGATCGACCCTGTATCTCTTACAGCAGGAACAAAGGATGCCCGTGAAAAATGGTTCTCAGCAGATCAGGCAGGTTCAGCCGGAACACTTTCATACTGGGCAGGAACCTGGTTCCAGACTCTTACAGAAAACCTTGAGAAGAATGAAGTTGAGTCAGAAGTAGTAATGCTTGAGCCCATCGAAGAAGTTGGAGCATATATAAACAGAGAAGCTTATGTATGGGGAATCATTGATGACGGTGATGGAGACAGCTCTCGTGAGCAGGCTATCTTCGATGCATTCTTTGAGACAATGCTTGACGGTGAGAGAGGACAGCTCTTATGGACATACGGTGCTGAGGATGTTCACTGGTCAACAAAGGCAGAGAAGTTTACAACAAATGCTGATGATCCTGAGAAGAAGAAGGATTATGAGTACGCAGACGGTGAATTCCACCTTAAGCAGGCTCTTAACGATCCTAACACAATCTGGAAGAAGAACTATCTTGAGCCCGCATTAACAATCTGTGGAATGAAGGATGAGTATGCTGATTACGTTCAGGTTGGCGGACTTGCCAAGGAAGGAAATGAGTTCTTCACAGCTCATATGAAAGATGCTCCTGCAACACCTTCATCAGAAACTCTTACAGAGGCAGAAGGAACAATAAAGGATGCTAAGGATAAGCTCATTGCATCAGTTGTAGTTGACGGCGTTGATGTGGAAACAGCTATGCAGAATTATGTTGCAGCAGTTGGACCTATAGTAGAGCAGGTGCTTACAGAACTTAATTCAGCTGAATGATCAGAGAAATAAAAAGAGTGAATTAAAATGTAGATTGTCCTGCCAGCGGGGCACCGCCGGCAGGACAGTTTTAAAGTAAAACAGTATATGTCGTAAAAAAAATTCTGAAAGGAAAAAAATATGGCAAAGAAAAAGTTCTCAAAAAGCGGAATTGAAATCCGCCAAAAACCTCTTGGACTAAGGATGTGGAACTGCCGTGGATATTATGTAATGTTTCTGCCTGTTTTCATATTTGTCCTTATCTTCTATTATTGGCCTATGTTAGGCGTTCGTTATTCTTTTTACGATTATAAGCCGGTAGGTACACCTAAGTTTATAGGACTTGACAACTTTACCAAGATGTTTACCGGAATCGGTGCAGGGGCCTTTTGGACCTCCTTTGGTAACACTTTGGTGCTTAGTGTTGTAAAACTTATTATCACAACGGTTGCATCGGTTGTGGTTTCGG
Source organism: Lachnospiraceae bacterium (assembly GCA_024680675.1). GTDB lineage: Bacteria > Bacillota > Clostridia > Lachnospirales > Lachnospiraceae > UBA2868. The sequence goes on from JAILBX010000115.1 coordinate 20,372, forward strand.
TCTTCATCTTTGAAATGGGAAATATGATCGTCAAGAAGACCTTGCAGACTATCATTTATCTTCCTCACTTCATGTCCTGGGCAGTTGTTGCATCTATTTTCAGTTTGTTCCTGTCCCCATCAGCAACGGGTATGGTAAATAATATACTTTTCCATGGAGATACCAGTAAGTTTATTTACTTCCTTGCTGACGTTAAGTGGTGGCGGCCCATCTTCTATATGATCAACCTTTGGAAAGAAACCGGTTGGGGCACTATCATATTCCTGGCAACACTTTCAGGTATCAATCCGGAACAGTATGAAGCGGCAGATATTGACGGAGCCACAAGAATGCAGAAGATACGTTATGTGACAATACCTGCCCTTATGAATACGATCATCACTGTTCTTATCCTTAACCTTGCTAAGGTTATGAATATGTTTGAGTCAGTATTTGTTACATACAATGCTGCAGTTTATGATAAGGCTGATGTTATTTCAACATACATTTATCGTCAGACATTTGCTAATGCGCTTCCTAATTATGGATATTCAACAGCAGTTGGTCTGTTTAAGTCATTAGTCGGCTGCGTACTCGTGCTTTTCTGCAACTGGCTGAGTAAAAAGACCCGCGGACGCGGTATTATTTAAGGAGGGCAGGCAGACATGGCAAAAGATTTGGATATGGCTCCAAGCCGGAAAAAGAAAATTGGCGTATTTGATGTGGTAAACTATATAGTATTTACCCTGGTTGCACTTGTAATCTTAGTACCTATATGGAAGGTTCTGGTTGACTCTTTAAATGCTGTAGGTGTTTATCAGTTCAGACTCTTCCCTGAAGATTTTACTATTGATGGTTACAGAACAATAATTGAGACCCAGGCTCTTTACAGACCCTTTGTTAATTCAGTAATAACAACTTTGCTGGGTACTGTCCTTGGTCTTGTGCTTTCAACCCTTGGTGGATATGTTCTTGTTAAGAACGAGATGCCCGGAAGAAACCTTTTTGCATACTTCCTTCTCTTCACAATGATATTCTCCGGAGGTATGATCCCTGAATATCTTGTTATGAAGCAGATAGGTCTTGTAGACAGTATGTGGATACTGGTATTCAAGCATGGTATGAATGTTTACAATCTGGTTCTTATGAAGAACTTCTTCGAAAATATTCCTGAGTCTCTCTACGAAGCAGCAGAGATAGATGGATGTTCGCCAATGGGAATATTCTTTAAGATCGTGCTTCCCCTTTCAAAGGCAGCACTTGCATCTATCGGTTTGATGTTTGCGGTTACCATCTGGAATGATTACTCAAACGTTAAGATCTACATAATGGATCCTAATCAGGTTAATTTCCAGTATAAGCTGAGAAACATGGTTATGGACGGTGATACACCTACCACAGCCTATAAGGTTTCACAGACTACTTTGTTTAATGCAGGTATTATTTCCGCAATACTTCCTTTCATGATCCTTTATCCCTTCTTACAGAAGTATTTTGTACAGGGTGTTAATATAGGTGCAGTTAAGGAGTAATTATAATTAAAATGATTTCATAAGAAAATAGACAGACCGCCCGGTTGCATTGCTAACCCATAAGAGGCGGTCTGTCTGTTAAAAAAGAGAAGTTTTAGAGTAAAAAATATAAAGGTTTAATAAATGAAAAATATACTAAAAGCTGATAAGAAATATAATCCGGTAATATTTGCCGACTATTCGGATCCTGATGTCATAAGAGTTAAGGACACTTATTATCTTACTGCATCAAGCTTTAATTATACACCGGGGCTTCCAATACTTACCTCAAAGGATCTGATCAACTGGAAGATCGCAGGCTATGCATTGGAAAATCTGGGGGAAGGTTTTGAGTTTCCGAGACAGTCAGAGGGTGTATGGGCACCTTCTATCAGATATTACGACGGTGTTTTTTATATATATTACGGAATGCCGGATGAAGGAATATTTGTTGTAACTTCAAAGGATCCTCTTAAAGGATGGGAAAAACCTGTTTGTGTACTGAAGGTAAAGGGCTTTATCGATCCCTGCCCCATATTTATGGAGGATGGAAAAAAGTATATTATTCATGCCTATGCTAAATCAAGGATAGGATTTAAAAGCTTTTTGGGGATATTCGAGTTGTCCGATGATGGTCTTAAATCCGTTTCGGAAGACAGATTTATTTTTGACGGTAACATAGTGGATGCCAGTGGACGCGAAAATAAAAATATGGACTTCAAAGAGAAAACCGAAACCTTTGAACCAAGTGAAAAAGAACATCCGGCCATCACCATTGAGGGACCGAAGGTTTACAGAAGAAATGGGTATTTTTATATTTTGGCTCCTGCCGGAGGGGTAGTAAGAGGATGGCAGCTGGCATTGAGATCAAAGTATTTAAAGGGACCCTATGAATCAAAAATAGTTATGCATCAGGGTGATTCTCTTATCAACGGACCACATCAGGGAGGACTGATCGATACAGAGGATGGAAGAGAATATTTTATACATTTTCAGGATAGAGGGATGTTTGGCAGGATATGCCATATTCAGCCGGTAAGCTGGGAAAATGACTGGCCTGTAATAGGTATATGTAAGGATGGTAGCGGATGCGGACAGCCGGTTTATGAGTTAGAAAAGATTGGTTTACATAATCTGGATAATTCTGAATTTCCTGATATGTATAATGATCCGGAAAGCATGTCTGATGATTTTAAGGATGGAAAGCCATCTTATATCTGGCAGTGGCTTGGGGATCACAGATCTGATTTTACAGGTAAAAGAAAAGCCGGTGAAAAGGGACTTATACTTAATGCCTTAAATGACAAAGGTAAAGAGGACCTTCCTTTGGGAGAATGTTCCAACATTCTTACCATGAAGCTTACCAGGCCTGAGTTTGTAACTTCTGTATATATGGATGTTTCAAAGCTTAAAGAAGAGGACAGGGCAGGTCTGCTTATGACGGGAGGAGTTTTCTTTTCCTTAGAGATCAAAAAGAATTCAGATGGCGGTTACGAGATCTCCGTTAAGGAAGGAGATAAAGAAAGAAGGCTATGCCATAGCATAAAGCCGGAAGACAGTGATAAGGCTTTGGATATAGCTTTTAGATTTTCTTTTAAGAATGAGGAAGAGACAAGGGATAAAAGCAGGAGCTTTGCTTCTGTGGATGAAAAAAATCCCCTGTTAAAAGCAGCTTTCAGGATAGGAGAAGGAGAATTTGAGGATTGTAACCTTTCCTTCAGACCCATAGATGACAAATGGGTAGGGGCAAAGCTGGGTATTTATTGTATTTCAAAGGGTCTGTCAGGAGGCTTTGCCGAGTTTAAATGTGTTAAGACCGATTGAAGACCTTTATAAAATTTGAAAGGAGAAGGGATACATGACAAGAGAGGAAACAAAGGAGCTTCTAAATGAATATATCGATCATTTGCTTGATATATCCGATGCAGAGCATCCGATGTGGAATATCGAGGTTCAAAGAAGCAAAAAGCAGAACACATGGAATTATATAGACGGATGCATGATGTCTTCTGTTTTAAGACTCTATGAAATGACAGGTGAAAAGAAATATCTGGATTTTGTGGATAATTTCATGGACTGGTTTGTAGAGGATGGAGGAGATATAAAGACCTTTGAACAATCGGAATATAATATTGACAGGATAAAGCCCGGTACAGTCCTGTTCTCTCTTTATGATATTACCAAAAAAGAGAAATACAGGAAGGCCATGGACAATTTGAGAGGTCAGTTGGAAACCCAGCCAAGAACCAGGGAGGGGAATTTCTGGCATAAGAAGATATATCCTTATCAGGTTTGGCTGGATGGTCTTTATATGGGACAGCCTTTCTATATGGAGTATGAGAGAAGATACAATAAAATGAGCGGCTGCCTTGACTCCTTCAAGCAGTTTTTAAATGTGAGAAGGATAATGAGGGATGAGAAAACAGGCCTTTATTATCATGGATATGATGAGAGCAGAGAAATGTATTGGGCTGATAAGGAAAGCGGATTAAGTCCTAATTTCTGGCTTAGAGCTACAGGATGGTTTATAGCTTCTTTAGTGGACACAGCAGAGGCACTGGGAGAAGAGCTTTATTATGAATACAGAACTCTTCAGGAGATACTTAAGGATCTCTCTGACAGTCTTTTGAAATATATGGACAAGGACAGCAATATGTTCTATCAGGTAATTGATAAAAAGGATGCAAAGGGTAACTATCTTGAAACTTCAGGCTCTGCCCTTATTGCTTATGCCTTTTTAAAGGGAAGCAGACTGTCATATCTTCCTGAAAGGTTCGCAGATATAGGTGAAAAGATATTCTATGGTATCACGGATAAGTATCTGTCCAAGAATGAGGACGGTACCCCAAGACTTGGGGGGATCTGTCTTGTGGCAGGACTGGGAGGAAAGGATCACAGGGATGGAAGTCTTGAATATTACTTCAGTGAGCCTGTGGTAGAAAATGATGCAAAGGGAACCGGGCCGCTTATAATGGCTTATGTGGAGATATTAGCAAAAGAAAATAATAGGAGATGATAGCTTGAAATTTAAAATAAGAGAGATTTTTGTAAGAAGTATAACTGTTGAACTTGAAAATAACGAGAAGTATGAGATTGAAGGCGAGGCCAAATATTATATTAACGGAGAAGAGCTTCTTTCTTCAAATCTGAACGTAAATACTATTGACGGACTGATCCCCGACACAGAATATACTCTCAGGGTGGAAACCCCGGATAAAGAGAGTATGGAAGAGAGCTTTAAAACAAAGCATGAAAGTGTGTGTCTTAGCGTATTGAAGTTTGGAGCAAAGGGTGACGGAGAGAGTAATGATACCTTCGCTATTCAGGCAGCTATCAGTTCGTGTCCGAAAGACGGGACAGTTTATTTTCCTAAGGGAGATTATTATACGGGTCCCTTGTTTTTGAAAAATAATATAAATATATGGATACCGGAGGGCGCCAGACTTTTAGGCGATACGGAAAGGAGTCATTATCCTGTATTGCCGGGAATGACACTTTGCACGGATGAGTCCGATGAATATAATCTCGGAACCTGGGAGGGAAATCCCATGGATAACTTTGCATCCCTTATAACGGGAATTGAAGTTAAGAATGTGGATATATTCGGAAAGGGAGAAATAAACGGTAATGCGGATAAAGCAGACTGGTGGAGAAATCCCAAGATAAAGAGAAAGGCATGGAGACCCAGAACAGTATTTTTTGAAAGATCAAAAAATATAAGAATGCAGGATCTTCTGGTAGGAAATTCACCTTCCTGGACCATACATCCCTATTACAGTGATGATCTGAAGTTTTTGTCCTTAAGGATCAGAAATCCCAAGGAATCACCAAATACCGACGGTCTTGATCCGGAAAGCTGCTCAAAGGTTTTGGTACTTGGAACGGATATATCGGTAGGGGATGACTGTATAGCCATAAAAGCCGGAAAATACTACATGGCCTTAAAGCATCATAAAAAGACCGAGGATGTTACTGTAAGAAACTGTCTTTTGAGATATGGCCATGGCAGTGTCACCATAGGAAGTGAATGTGCCGGCGGGGTGAAGGATGTTAATATTTCAAAATGTATCTTTGACAGTACAGACAGAGGATTAAGGATAAAGTCAAGAAGAGGCAGGGGAAACAGATCAATAATCGAGAATATTTCTTTTGAAAATATATTGATGAAGGATGTTAAGATGCCCTTTACCATAAATATGTTCTATTTCTGCGATCCTGACGGTCACAGCGTTTATTGTCAGAGCAGGCAGCCCCTTAAGGTGGATGAGCTGACTCCGGAGGTAAGGTCTGTTAAGGCTAAGAATATAGTTTGCAGCGGAGCCGATGTAAGTATACTTTGTGCATATGGCCTTCCGGAAAAGAAGATCGGTCTTTTGGAGTTTACTGATATAGATGCAAGCTTCAAGCCTGAGATAACAAGGACACCGGGGGTACCGGTTATGATGGACGGACTTAATCCTATGTCAGGAAAGGGTGTTTTTGTAAGAAATGTATCAAAGCTTGTGCTTAAGAATGTAAATATTCACGGAAGCAGTGATACTGAGATAGATGAAGAGGATGTGGAAAGCAAGGATTGCAAGAAGGTGTGCTTTTTAGAAGATTAGTGTAAGAGAAAGGGTTATGAAAGCCGGATGTTTGAAGTAAAGGTGGGCCTTGATAAGGATTATCATACTGTTGAAGAGGCTTTGCAGGCTGTGGCTTATGACAGTGAAGCACTGATAAAGCTGGATGAAGGCATATATAAGGAAAAACTCTTTTTTGAAAAGTCCAGGATCACACTTGAAGGAGCCGGAATGGAGAAGACTGTAATAAGTTATTCTCACGGAGCCAAGGATCTTTTAGAGGACGGGTCAAAAAGAGGAACCTTCAGAAGCTACACCATGTTTTTAGGAGGAAAGAGGGTTTGCCTTAGAGATATGAAGGTTTTAAACTCTGCCGGCAGCGGCCTTAAGGCCGGTCAGGCTTTAAGTATTTACGCCGATGCGGAAAGAGTTTTTATGGAAAGGGTATGCCTTGACAGTTGTCAGGACACTCTCTTTATGTCTCCCCTGCCTGAAAGTGTGAGAAAACCGGGCGGTTTCTTCGGACCAAGACACCTTGCAAAGAGATATGCCAGCAGGCAGTATTACAAGGACTGCTGTATCAAGGGAGATGTGGATTTTATTTTTGGAGGGGCGGATGCCGTATTTGAAAACTGCCTTATAATCGTTAAAAACAGAGATCAGGAAATAAACGGTTATGTTACCGCACCCTGCGAGACCCCGGGAGGGATAGGGATAATCTTTAAGGATTGTACCATTAAGGGTGAGGATGGGATCAAAGAAGGCTCTGTTTTCTTGGGCCGTCCCTGGAGACCAAGCGGAAGGACGGTTTATATAAACTGTTCCTTTGACAGAAGTATAAATGAAAAAAGATTTTCCGGATGGGGAGCGGTTGATGCCAATGAGAAAGAGGCGTATTTCGGAGAATACGGATCCAAGGATGAAGAGGGTAAGCTGATGGATCTTTCCAATAGAAATTCCTTTGTAAGGCTTCTTTCAGATGAGGAGGCCGGAAGCTTTCTTAAAACAGCCAAAGAGATAAAAAAGGACTGTATTTTTTAGTATATGCTCCTTCCCATGGAGGATATAAAAAGTAAGAGACCTATGGAGGTTAATTGATATGCAGATAGGAATAAGGGCACATGATGTTAAGTATGCTCCTTTTGATGAGCTGGTACCGGCTATAAAGGCACAGGGATTTAAGTGTATGCATATTGCCTTGAGTAAATCCATAAAGGAGTTTACTCCCGGGATAAGCAGTATGACACCGGGGCTTGCCATGCATATGAAGAGGGTATGTCAGAAAAATGATATAGATATAGCTGTGCTTGGTAACTATCTGAATCTTTGTCACCCGGATAAAGATGTTCAGAGTGAAATAGTAAAAAAATATATTGCTCACTTTAGATTTGCCTCTATATTGGGCTGCGGAGTTGTTGGAACAGAGACCGGAGCCTGTAACAGGGAATATAAATTTGAGGAAAGCAACCATTCGAAAGAGGCTCTTGATGTTTTTATAGAAAATCTCAAGCCGGTGGTGGAAGCAGCAGAGAAATTTGGAGTAATAATGGCTATTGAGCCGGTCTATAAGCATATTGTATATAATCCGGAGAGGGCAAGGATGGTTCTTGATAAGATCAATTCCCCAAATCTTCAGATAATATTTGATCCTGTCAATTTATTGTATAAGGGTAATATTGACCGACAGGATGACATTATAAACGAGGTTTTTGATCTTATGGTGGATGATATAGCGGTAATCCACATGAAGGATTTTGAAGTAAATGGTGAAGAGCTTAAGTCTATTCCTGCAGGTCAGGGAGGACTTAATTATAAGCTTTTGCTGGAGAAGATAAAGAAGAATAAACCTTATATTCACTGTACACTTGAGAATACGGCTCCGGAAAATGCCATTGCCACAAGAGAGTTTGTTGAAAGACTCTATGACGGGGCTTAAGAAAATTAATTTAAAAACAATATACAAGGAAAAAAGGAGGCAATATTATTTATGGGAAGAGTTGTTACTTTTGGAGAGATAATGCTGAGGCTGGCGCCTAACGGATATTATCGTTTCTTTCAGGATGATCAGCTTCAGGCTACTTTTGGAGGCGGAGAGGCAAACGTTTCAGTTTCGTTGGCAAACTACGGTCTTGATACTGCTTTTGTTACAAAACTTCCGGATCACGCCATTGGCCAGGCTGCTGTAAACCAGTTGAGATATTTCGGAGTTGATACAAGTTATATAGCAAGGGGTGGAGACCGGGTGGGTATCTACTACCTTGAAAAGGGAGCTTCCCAGAGAGGTTCTGTGTGTATTTATGACAGAGCTCATTCGGCAATTCAGGAAGCATCAGCCTCTGACTTCGATTGGGATAAGATTTTTGATGGTGCCGAGTGGTTCCATTTTACAGGTATAACTCCTGCTTTGGGACAGAACATGGTGGATATCTGTCTTGACGCCTGCAAGGCTGCAAAGGCTAAGGGAGTAAAGATTTCCTGTGATCTTAACTACAGAGGAAAGCTTTGGACCAGAGAGCAGGCAAGAGAGGCTATGACCAAGCTTTGTGAATATATTGATGTTTGTATTTCCAACGAGGAAGATGCCAAGGATGTATTCGGAATAGAAGCTGAAGGAAGCGATATATACGGTGGAAAGCTTAATACAGAAGGCTATAAGTCAGTAGCAAGACAGCTGGCAGAGAAGTTTAATTTTGAAAAGGTTGCAATAACCTTAAGAACCTCTATTTCCGCTAATGATAATGACTGGCAGGGAATGCTTTATGACGGAAAGGATTACTGCTTCTCAAAACAATATCATTTAAGGATAGTAGACAGGGTAGGTGGAGGAGACAGCTTTGGCGGTGGTCTTATCTATGCCCTTGTAAATAATTATTCAACTCAGGATGCTATAGAATTTGCAGTGGCTGCATCAGCTCTTAAGCATTCCATCGAAGGAGATTTCAACAGGGTTACTGTTTCAGAGGTTAAAAAGCTTGCGGGCGGAGATGCATCCGGACGTGTGCAGAGATAAAAAAACTATAAGGAGAATGAAAATGGACAAATTAAGTTACAGTGTACTTGAAAAATCAGGCTATGACGGATATCTGCTTAAGGATGCACCGGAAAAAGTTCTTCAGTTTGGAGAAGGAAACTTTCTTCGTGCTTTCGTTGATTATTTCTTCGATATGATGAACGAAAAGGCAGGATTTAATGGAAAGGTTTGCATAACCCAGCCTATAGGTAAAGGACTTTCCGATATGATCGGAGATCAGGAGGGACTTTATACTCTTTTCTTAAGAGGGCAGGAGAACGGACAGAAGGTAAACAATAAGAGAGTTATCTCATGCGTATCAAGATGCCTGAATCCCTACAGAGATTATGACAAGCTTATGGACTGTGCATCAAATCCTGAACTGAGGTTTATCGTAAGTAATACAACAGAAGCAGGAATCGCTTATGATCCTGAGTGTAAAAAGGATGATAAGCCTGCATCAAGCTTTCCCGGAAAGCTGACTCAGTTCCTTTATGAAAGGTTTAATAAGGGTCTTAAGGGCTTTATCATTCTTTCATGTGAGCTTATTGACAGAAACGGTGATGAGCTTAAAAAATGTGTTAATCAATATATTGATCAATGGGGACTTGGTGAGGATTTCAAGAAGTGGACCAATGATGAGAATATCTTCTGCTCAACCCTTGTTGACCGTATCGTTCCAGGATATCCAAGAAATGAAGCTGAGCAGATATGTAATGAGTTAGGCTATCAGGATAATCTTATAGATACTGCAGAGGTATTCGGAGCCTGGGTAATTGAAGGACCTCAGTCCATAAAGGATGAGCTTCCCTTCGAAAAGGCAGGACTTCCCATAATGGTTGTTGATAATGTTGATCCTTATAAGAAGAGGAAGGTTCGTATACTTAACGGAGCGCATACCTCTATGATCATGGCTGCATATATCTCAGGTCAGGATATTGTCAGAGATTGTATGAAGGATGATGTTATCAAGGGCTTTATGAACAAGGCTTTATATGATGAGATCATTCCCGTGCTTAAGGCTTCACTTTCAGAAGATGATCTTCTTGATTTTGCAAAGGCGGTTTCAGACAGATTTGCAAATCCCTTCATAGATCACCAGCTTCTTTCTATTTCACTTAATTCTCAGTCAAAGTGGAAGGCAAGAGTAATGCCTACTGTTGTGGAGTATTATGAGCAGAATAAGTCTCTTCCTCCTGTACTTACCTTCTCATTTGCAGCTTTTCTTTCCTTCTACCATCTGGGACAGGAAAAAGGCGACAAGTGTCTTATAGGCAAGAGAGGAAATGACAGCTTTGAAATAAAGGATGACGAGTGGGTACTTGACGATTTCTTTGCTATAAAGGATGAGCCCATGGATAAGGTTGCAGAAAAGATAATAAGCAATGAGAAGATGTGGGGAGATGCACTTAAGAAGCTTCCCGGATTTGAACAGACTGTTAAGGATGATCTTAAGCTTATTGAAGAAAAAGGTATGTATGAAGCAATGAAAGCTATCAGCAAATAACTGACAAGAATGAGGACAAAAGCGTGAAATATATTAAAATACATCCCAAGGATAATGTAGTAGTTGCACTGGCAGATATAAGCGCAGGCGAAGAAATTCAATCGGAAGATATTAAGATAAATGCAAAGGAAAATGTGGGAAGAGGCCATAAGATAGCACTTGAGGATATATCTGCCGGAAGTCAGATCATAAAGTACGGTAATGCTATTGGTCTGGCAAAGGAGGATATAAAGGCCGGAAGCTGGGTTCATACTCATAATGTAAAGACCGGCCTGTCGGAAGGCGGAGAGTATGAATACAATTATGTGTCCTATGAGCTGCCTAAGGTTGAAGAAAAGTTCTTTATGGGTTACAGACGTCCTAACGGAAAGGTAGGGATCAGAAATGAGATATGGATCATACCAACCGTTGGATGCGTGAACTCCATTGCAGATAACCTGGTTAAAGAAAATCAGGATCTTGTAAAAGGAAGCATTGATGGTCTCTATACCTTTAAGCATCCCTTTGGATGTTCCCAGATGGGTGATGATCATGAAACCACCAAAAAGCTGTTAGCTGCTTTGGTGCATCATCCCAATGCAGGTGGCGTGCTGGTTCTTTCACTGGGTTGTGAAAATCTTACCTCAGAGCAGTTTAAGGCTCAGCTTGGAGAGTGGAATGATGACAGGGTTAAATTCCTGACCTGTCAGGATGTTTCTGATGAGCTTGAGGCCGGAAGAAAGCTCCTTAAAGAGATTGCAGATTATGTCTCGGGCTTTGAGAGAGAAAAAATTTCAGCAACTGAGCTTATAGTTGGTATGAAGTGCGGAGGCTCTGATGGATTATCGGGAATTACTGCAAATCCTACAGTTGGAAGATTTTCGGACAGGCTGATATCTATGGGCGGATCCACAGTACTTACAGAGGTTCCTGAAATGTTCGGAGCGGAATCTATTTTGTTCAACCGCTGTAAGAACAGCGATGTCTTTGACAAGGCTGTGGAAATGGTTGATAAGTTCAAGCATTATTTTACCTCTCATGGACAGGTCGTATATGAAAATCCTTCACCGGGTAATAAGGCCGGCGGAATAACAACCTTAGAGGATAAATCCTGCGGATGTGTTCAGAAAGGAGGTTCCGCTGAAGTTGTGGATGTACTTTCATATGCTGAAAGCGTTACTAAGAAGGGTCTTACCTTACTTTCAGGTCCCGGAAATGACATGGTAAGTACTACTGATCTGACGGCTGCCGGAGTTCATATGATACTCTTTACTACCGGTAGAGGAACACCCTTTGGAGCTCCTGCACCTACTGTGAAGATATCCACAAATACTCCTCTTTTTGAAAAGAAGGGTAATTGGATAGATTTTAATGCAGGTACAGTAGCTGAAGGAAAGGAAACCCTGGATGAGGCCGGGGACAGGCTTTTGGATTTTGTACTTGAGATAGCATCAGGAAAGAAAACCAGATCTGAAGAGGAGGGCTACAGGGAGATATCTATCTTTAAGGATGGAGTTGTTCTCTAAGAGCTGACCTGCAGGATCCTATAGATAAGTGATAAAGCAGCCGCCTTCAGATTCCGGGCGGCTGCTTTTGATTTCTATGCCGGGGCTGACTAATGGTTTTGGTTGCTTCTTTTAATTTACTATGTTATAATTTTTTGGCACAGGTTTTATTGTTAAGGGGTGGTAATATTGGCAGGTAAAAATAATACCGAGGTGACCATCGGCGATAAGGTCATCAGACTTGGTGGAAGCGAAAGTGAAGAATATATGCAGAGGGTAGCTGCTTATATCAATGGCAAGTATGACGAGTACTCGAAGATAGAGTCCTTCAGAAGACAGCCATCTGATATGAAGAGTGTTCTTATGCAGATAAATATTGCAGATGATTATTTTAAGGCTAAAAACCAGCTGCTTGAATTACAAGAGGAGCTTGAAGCAAAGGATAAGGAGCTTTACGATATTAAGCACGAGCTGATCTCCGCACAGATAAAACTTGAAAATAAAGGAAGAATCAACAAGAGCTATAGAGAGGATAATAGCGGGAAAAGATAATTATAAGGCTGTCGCGGAAAATGCGGCAGTTTTTTTCTTGCTTACAGGTCTTATTTTTAGTAAAGATTTTTATAGGGAAGGTATGATTTATATATGATGAAGGATAATACAGGTAAGATCAATAGAGCGGAGCTTTTGGCACCTGCGGGAAACATGGACTGTTTAAGAGCTGCCCTTAAGGCAGGAGCCGATGCCGTCTATTTAGGAGGCAGTAAATACGGAGCCAGAGCTTATGCCAAAAATTTCACTGACGAAGAAATGATAAGGGCTATTGATCTTTGCCATTTGTATGGAAAAAAAATATATCTGACTCTTAATACCCTCCTTAAGGATGAGGAAATTAAAGGAGTTTATGACTATCTCTATCCCTTCTACAGAGAGGGTCTGGATGGAGTTATAGTTCAGGATATGGGGGTAATAAAGCTTTTACATGATAATTTTGAAGATCTGCCCCTTCACGCCAGTACCCAGATGGCTGTTACTGATACCGAGGGTGTGAGACTGCTTGCTCAAATGGGTATAGAAAGGGTGGTTACCGCAAGAGAACTGTCCCTTGAAGAGATAGCAAGAATATACAGGGATACGGGTATAGAGCTGGAATGCTTTATACATGGAGCCCTTTGTTATTCCTATTCGGGAAAATGCCTTTTCTCTTCCATCATAGGAGGAAGGTCAGGTAACAGGGGACGCTGTGCAGGCACCTGCAGATTGCCCTTTCCCGATAAGTATTACCTGAGCGCAAAGGACATCTGTACCCTTGAGATACTACCTAAGCTTTTAAAAGCAGGTATAGCATCCTTTAAGATAGAAGGCCGTATGAAAAGTGAAGAGTATGTAGGCTCTGTTACCGGAATATACAGATATCACCTGGATAAAATATATAATGAAGGTTATGAGGGCTATAAAGCGGACAAGGAGGAGCTGTCAAAGCTTTTAAATCTGTATACAAGAAGCGGAAATTCAAAGGGTTATTATGAAGAGAAAAACGGAAGGGATATGATAACCATTGAAAAGCCAAACTATGAGATAACTGATGATAAGCTTTCAAAAGAGACCTTTTTAAAGTACACGGGATATCAGGGTAAGGTAAAGCTCAAGGCCCGTCTTTCTCTTAAGGTTAAAGAGCAGGCCTTGCTTAATATAAAAGAGTTTGGCTTTGAGAATTCTTTAAGGGATCCCATTGAAATATCCATAAGTGGAGACATAGTCAATGAGGCAGTTAATAAACCTCTTTCGGAAAAGGTAATAAGAGAACAGCTTTTAAAAACGGGCAATACGGAATTTACATTTTCCAGGCTTGAGATAGAAAAGGAGGGGGAGGTCTTTTTGCCTCTTGCAGCCCTTAACAGGCTAAGACGAGAGGGCATAGAAGCTCTTGAAGAGGCCATACTTAAAAGCTACAGGAGAGAGGATCCGGTAAAAAGTATATTAAATGAGCCTAAGAAGCCCGGTATTAAGTCTTTTGATAAATCTGATCAAAAGAAAGACTGCCGGGATGACAAGCAGATCAATGTGTTACTTTTAAAGGACATTGATATCGATCCATGTCTTAGAGTTGATAAGGTTGGGGCAGTTACTCTTACCCACTTTGCCATACTGGATCATTTAAGAAAGGGAAGCTTTGAGGGAAGCTTTCAAGAGGGAAAATATGTGGAGGATGAGCTGTACAGGGAGGAGCTTGAAAGGCTTTCCCAAAAGATACACTCTGCTCATAAGAAGTTTTATCTCAGCCTGCCCTCAATAGTGAGAAGAGAATTTTTTAAAAGGTACACTATACTTAAGGAGCTGCTTTTGGAAGGAAGTCTTGACGGACTTATGGTGGATAACTATGAGGCCTTGTATTTTCTGAAGGAAACGGGATTTAAAGGGGACATTATAGCCGATCTCCACCTTTACGCTTATAATTCCCAGGCAGTAAAGGCTTTTTCAGATTTATGTGAAGACTTCAATTATACCTTTACCCTTCCTGTAGAGTTAAATAAAAAGGAATTACTAAGAAGGGAAGAAGAGCTCAAAAAGCCGGATCTATGGGAGAGGAGCGGATCTGAAATGATGGTTTACGGATATCTTCCGGTTATGCTGTCTGCACAATGCCTTAAGAAGACTAAAATGAACTGTGATAAGAAAAGTGAGCTGGTAATACTTAAAGATCATTTATCAAACCGCTATTTGTGCGAGAATGAATGCAGTGAATGCCAGAATATCATTTACAATAATGTTCCTTTATACATAGGAGAAAAGGACAGGATCATCAACAGGCTGAAGCTTAGTTCACTGAGAGTTACCTTCTTAAATGAGACGCCTGAGGAGAGGCTTAGGATACTTGATCATTACAGAAGGCTTTTACTGGGTGAAAGTGATCTTTCAATGCCTGTGAAGGAATATACAAAGGGGCACTTAAACAGGGGAGTGGAATAGTTTGGAGCTTATAATCGCGGAAACAGTAAAGTATATATTGACAGCTCTTATGATCCTTTACTCCTTTCAAAGCTTTCTGGTCTTCAGACATAAGGAGGAAGAGGAGACAAGAGCTATATGCAGAGGCCAGACAGTTGTTATGGTCTTAATTCAGTTTCTGTCTTTTATGGTGCTTTACCTTGAGGAAAGGGATATTCAGATAATCGTATATTATCTTGTATCCCAGACAACTATCCTTGCAGTGATCATTTTTTACAGTATAGTTTACAGGAACTCAAGCAGGTTACTGGTGAATAATATGTGTTTACTTCTGACCATCAGTTTTATCATGCTTACCAGACTGTCCTATTATAGGGCCATAAGGCAGGTCTTAGTGGCCATCGCATCTCTTATTATTACTTCTACCATTCCCTATATTCTTATGAAGTTCAGTGACATAAGAAGGTATTACTATTTCTTTGCCATATTCGGAATAGTGATGTTTCTTTTAGTTCTGTTTTTTTCAGTGGCAGTAAACGGATCCAAACTTAATGTAAATATTTTTGGAGTCACCTTTCAGCCTTCTGAATTTGTAAAGCTGACCTTTGTAATTTCCATGGCAGGCTTTCTTGCAAAATCCCATAAGCTAAAGGATGTAGTGATAACCGGACTCATAGCCCTTGCCCATGTTATGCTCCTGGTTTTGGCAAAGGATCTGGGATCGGCCTTGATATTTTTTGTGGTTTATATAGTTTTGATATATGTGGCAACAGGAAGGTTCAATTATGTTCTGGCAGGTTCAGCAGCCGGATTGATGGCAGCAATTGCCGGTTATAAGCTCTTTTCCCATGTAAGAGTGAGGGTGGCGGCCTTTACTGATCCCTTTGGAACCATAGATAATGCCGGATACCAGATAGCCCAGTCTCTCTTTGCCATCGGAACCGGCGGCTTTTTTGGTATGGGCATAGGTCAGGGAGCCCCAAAAAAGATCCCTGTGGTAGTGTCGGATTTTATCTTTTCGGCAATAGCAGAGGAAATGGGGGTTATTTTTGCCATCTGTATTATCCTGGTATGTTTAAGCTGTTTTATAATGTTTATGAATATTTCCATTAAATTTAAGGACAGCTTTTACAAGCTTGTGGGAGTTGGTATAGCTGTGATATATATCTTTCAGGTCTTTCTGACCATAGGAGGAGTTACAAAGTTTATACCCCTTACAGGAGTAACTCTTCCCCTTATAAGCTACGGGGGAAATTCCATAATGGTGACTCTTATTATGTTTGCAATTATCCAGGGTTTGTATGTAAACAGGAAAAAAAGCTGACAAAAGGAAAATAAGCTCTTTGCTATTGACATATTATATTTTGTAAAATATAATATGAAAAAATATAATAGACACTTTAGTAAACGAGGATAAAAATGGCACAGGAATACGAACAGCTTTTACTGAAAAATCAACTATGCTTTCCCATGTATGCCTGCGGGAGAAAGATCGTAAGCGCTTATACGCCCTATTTAAAGCCCCTGGGACTTACCTATACTCAGTATGTGGTCCTAATGGTGCTTTGGGAGAAGGAATCCATCAATGTGGGGCAATTGGGAAGGATACTCCATTTGGATGCAGGAACCCTGACGCCTCTTTTAAAGAACTTTGAAAAGGAAGGATATGTCACAAGGGAGCGTTCTAAGGAGGATGAGAGGGTAACTCTTATAGAGATAACGGAAAAGGGAAACAGCCTGAAGGAGGAATGTAAGGATATTCCCTTTAAAATATCAAAAGAAGCTTCTTCCATAGATGAAAAGGAGTCAAAGGAGCTGTACAAACTTCTTTATAAATTTCTGGGGGATCGATCTTAGAGTCAGATCTGATTAGAAGAAATTTTTGGCCGCTTTGTCCGGGTAAAGCTTATTACATGAGAATAGTAAAAAAGGAGGAAATGAGAATGATCTATGATTACGAATTAACCACAGGAAAAGGTGAAACAAAGAAGTTAAGTGATCTTAAGGGTAAGGTAATAATGGTTGTAAATACGGCAACAGGCTGCGGATTTACACCTCAGTATGAGCCTATTGAGCAGCTTTATAAGGATTATAATGAAAAGGGGTTGGAAATATTGGATATTCCATGTAATCAGTTTGGTGGTCAGGCTCCCGGAACCGATGAAGAGATCCACGAATTTTGTACCATGCATTTTAATACAACATTTCCTCAGATGAAGAAATCCGATGTAAACGGTGAAAATGAGCTGCCCTTATATACTTATCTAAAGTCTGAAAAAGCTTTTGAAGGATTCGATGAACATGAATTGAAGCCTCTTTTAGAGAAGATGTTTAACGAGGCAGATCCTGATTGGGCTAAAAAGCCTGATATAAAATGGAATTTTACCAAGTTTATTATAGACAGAGAAGGAAAGGTTGTAGCCAGGTTTGAGCCTACGGCAGATATGAAGAAGGTTGAGGAATGTATAAAGTCACTGCTATAATAGAGTGGATTTATTCTTATTATACTGCGGATGGGTTTTTATATGATAAATAGAGAAGACATGCTTGAGCTTACAAGGCGGATGACACCTCAGAGGACTTGTTTTGACAGGATCGCAGGGGCTTATATGACAAAAGAGGGTGAAATAGATGATACCTTTAACATTCACTTTCTAAAGCTTTCACCATCAGAACAGGCCAGGAATCTGGCACTTGCAAAGGAAGTACCCTTTGCAAGGACAAATGAAGGTCTTATTGAGTATGATATTTTGCCTAAGCTTAAGGAAAAGCATGGGATCTACCAGCTTTTGAATGGGCTTTTATCCTGCGGTCTTAAGAATGATGCTCTTGCAGAGCTGCTTTACGAACAGATATCTGACGGATATCCATTTGAGAAGGAATATGCGATCTTCCTTTTTCATGGCATATATGATATTCCAAGGAAGGCGGGGGATAAGGGCTGGCTTGAGGGCTCGGAGGAGGTTTATGAATTTATGATCTGTACAATCTCTCCCATGGCTGCTAAATACCAGCCCGATAAGCCTGTTTTTGGCTTCCTTTACCCCGCTTTTTCAGATAGAAGCTCTGACCCCGGTAAGATTGATATTTATGATCGTAAGGCAGGAGAGGAAAGCGAAGGGCTTATATATAAGTTTACAGGCTTAAGAAAGTGAAGGGGTGCTTATTGAAACCGGCTTAGATGATGTGATGGCCTATGAGATTTATTAATATATTTAAGAAAGAAAGTCCGGCAGAGACTGAAAGAAGGAGGTCCAACAGAAGCATTGCTTATGTTGCGGCATTTTTTTCAGTCCTCTTTTTTGTGTTAATTGCATATATTGTGGAATATACCTATTATGAAGCCCCGGAGGATATTAACAATACCTATAATCCGAGACAGGATATCTATGCAAAAAGGGTAGTCAGAGGATGTATATTCTCAAGAGATGGGGATATACTTGCAAAAACGGATACAGACGATCAGGGCAATGAGAAAAGAGAATACCCTTATGGTCCGCTTTTTGCCCATGTTGTTGGTTTTTCAACCCATGGTAAGACAGGAGTTGAATCCTCAGCAAATATAAGACTATTGACCTCAAATAAGTTTGTAACAGAAAGAATGGTAAATATCCTGGAGGGGGAAAAGAATAAAGGAGATTGTGTTATAACAACCCTTGATCTTGACATGCAGAAGGCTGCTTATGAGGCTTTAGGTTCATACAGGGGTGCCATCGTGGCCACAGATATAAAGAGCGGTGAGATCCTCTGCATGGTATCCAAGCCGGATTTTGATCCCAATTATATAGCTGATAACTGGGAAGCAATAAACAGTGATCCAAATAGCAGTGTCCTTTTAAACAGGGCAACACAGGGACTCTATCCTCCCGGATCAACCTTTAAGATAGTGACCATGCTTGAGTATCTTAAGGAGCATGGGGAGGAGATAGACAGCTATTCCTTTGACTGTAATGGCAGCTTTAGCTATGAAGATAATAAGATCAGCTGCTACCATGGCATTTCTCATGGAAAAGTGGATATTACCGCTTCCTTTGCCAAGTCCTGTAATTCTTCCTTTGCAAATATCAGCACATCTCTGACAAGGGAGGATTTCAGAAAGACCTGTGAGGATCTTTTGTTCAATGAGGATCTTCCCCTTCCCTTTACCTATAAGAAGAGTTATGTTCCTATAAATAAGGATTCAGATACAAGTGAGCTTATGCAGGTATCTATTGGTCAGGGAAAGACTCAGATAACCCCTATTCATATGAATATGATCACCTGTGCTATTGCAAATGAAGGAACCCTTATGAGACCCTATGTAATAGACAGGATAGTAAATGCTGATGGAAAGCAGGTTAAGAAGTTCAGGGTAAAGGAGTACGGAAAGCTGCTTGATGAAAAATACTGTACCATACTTCGAGAGCTTATGACTAAGGTTGTGGAGGAGGGAACAGCAAGCAGGCTAAAGGATACTGTGGGCTATAAGGCCGCAGGAAAAACAGGCTCAGCGGAATACTCTTCAAATAAGGTAATGTCCCATGCCTGGTTTACAGGCTACGCCCCCCTTGAGGATCCTCAGGTCGCTGTTACTGTTATAGCTGAAGAAGCGGGGTCAGGGGGTGAGATCGCCGTTCCCATGGCAAGGAAGGTATTTGATGCCTGGGCCAAAGAAAAATAGTCAGATAAAAAGATTGTTTTATTACTTTTAAGGAAGAAAAAAAATGATAAAAAATATAGCCGGAAAACAGTATGATCTTATGACAAAGTCGCCTGTGTCAAAGCTTATAATAAAGCTGTCCATACCAAGTGTTATAACTATGCTCGTAAACAACATATATAACCTGGTGGATACAGCTTTTGTGGGAAGGCTTGGCACAAGTGCAAGCGGTGCTGTGGGTATAGTATTTGGATTTATGGCAATAATCCAGGCCTTTGGTTTTATGTTTGGTCAGGGCTCCGGAAGCGTTTTATCAAGAGCTCTTGGAAGCAAAGACAAGGAGAGGGCAAATACAAACGCTTCTTCAGGCTTTTTCGGATCCTTTCTATGTGGACTTATGATCATGGCCCTTGGTTTTATTTTTTTGGATAAGCTGGTGCTATTTCTTGGAAGTACCGATACCATAGCACCCTATGCAAAGGATTATATTTTCTATATCCTTTTGGCAGCCCCCTTTATGTGCTCAAGTCTCACCCTGAATAATATATTGAGATATGAGGGAAAGGCAGCTCTTGGAATGGCCGGTCTTATGACGGGAGCCCTTGTCAATATGGCTATGGATCCCTTATTTATGTTTGGACTTAAACTTGGTATATCAGGAGCCGGTATGGCTACCGCTTTTGGCCAGATCCTAAGCTGGGGGATTCTCTTATACATGTTTATATCAGGAAGGACATCATCAAAGCTTAGCCTGAAAAAAGCATTGACCGCGGAATTTGGTGTTTATACAAATATAATGGCGACAGGAACCCCAAGTCTTCTGAGACAGATATTAAACAGTATTTCCACTGTTTTACTTAATCTATGCTGTGGACCTTACGGGGATGCTGCTGTAGCGGCCATGAGTATAGTATCAAGAATAGTATTTTTTGCCTTTTCGGTAGCTCTTGGTATAGGCCAGGGATTTCAGCCTGTATCAGCCTTTAATTACGGAGCCGGTAAATATTCAAGGATAAGAAAGGGCTACAGGTTTACTGTTATTGCATCAGAGATGGTTATGATAATAGGCTGTACGATCTTAGTGATATTTGCTAAAGAGTTGGTGGGCATATTCAGGGATGATGCAGAGGTTATAAGAATAGGCGAGAGGGCTTTAAGACTGCAGGCTCTTTCAAATCTTTTGCTTCCACCTTTTATGGCAACGGAAATGCTCTTTCAGACCACCGGAAAAAGATTGGAAGCAAGTATAATATCGGCTTTTAGAAGCGGCATTGTTTTTATTGCGGTGCTGCTCATACTTTCAAATTTAAGAGGGCTTGCCGGGATTCAGGAAGCACAGCCCCTGTCTCTTGTATTATCTTTTCCCATATGTATTCCATTTCTTATAAGATTCTTTAAGGACCTGCCTCAAGCTGATAAGGAGGATTGATTAACATTTCCTGCCTTCAGCTTATATCACCTTTCAAAAGGAAAGTGACAAAAAACTCCTTCTTTTTTTTTAACCCCAAAATTTAAAAGTGTATTTACGTAATAATATTCAGATGAAAATTTTGCAAAGTATACTAAGCATAGATTCCAAAAAATTTATGAAAAATTAAAGACAGGAGGAAATATATATGCATTTTAAAAAGGTAAGAGTTTTTTTGGCATTATTGACAGCAGCCACCCTGGCGGTTTTTGAACCGGCAACCGTTTTGGCTGCAGAAAAGGTAGCGGTTGTTTCAGAGGAAGCTGACGCAAGTCAGCTGTCACAGGAAGAAACTAGTGAGACTCTTTTGAGTAGTGATGTTACGATCACCTTAGGTGAGGGAACAGCTACAAGCAGCGAGGATACCGCAAGCAAGGTTACAATAGAAGCCTCTGAAAATGGAGTAAGTACGGTAACAATAAACGAAGCAGGTACTTATACTCTGACAGGAGATGGATCAGGACTTGCTATTGCCATAAAAAAAGGATTGACAGACGGAGTTACTCTTATTTTAAGCAATGCCACTATAGACAATCAGAACTATAACACTAAGGCAGGAGAGGATGCTCCGGTTATTGAGTGCGGTCAGGGGACACCCCTTACTCTCAGTCTGGAGGGATCAAATACAATATACGGAAGCTCCAGTTATACTACGGAACCTGAGGCGCTGATATCCGTAAAGAAAGACGGTAATCTTACAGTTAGCGGAACAGGAAGTCTGATCCTGAGTGATAAGATGAGTGATGAAACAATAGATGCTCGTCATCAGGATTATCCTCTACCGGTTGCTCTTCCTGGGCCACATCGTCATCATCACCCTGCAGCATCTGCTGACTTTGAGCAGCGTTATCAGAACTGTCAGAATTGTCTAAGTCGCCCTGAGTGTCATCATCGCCATTCCTAACGACAAAGCCCTCCGCTGTTTCATCGATGACAGTCGACTTCTCCTCTCCGGCATCGGCGGTGTTGAACTCCTCGAC
>JAILBX010000143.1 GCA_024680675.1 Lachnospiraceae bacterium
ATCATAACTCTTTGTCTCATACCACCGGATAATTCATGGGGATATTGCTCCATTATAAGCTCAACGTTATTAAGCTCTACTTCCTTAAGAGCGGATATTACCTTTTCTCTTCTTTCCTCCCTGGGAAGCTTCTTATGTATGACCAGACTTTCTTCAACCTGATAGCCTATCTTCTTTAAAGGATCAAGGGAAGTCATGGGCTCCTGGAAGACCATTGCTATATCATCTCCCTGCAGACTTCTTAACTCCTTTCTGCTGCAGTTTAATATATCCACTCCTTCAAAGCTTATGCTTCCCTTTTTCCCCAGATTTTTTCTGGATAAAAGTCCCGCTATAGAAAGTGCGGATACTGTTTTACCTGATCCCGACTCCCCTACAAGACCAACTATTTCTCCTTCCTCAATCTGAAGATCAAAGTCAAATACAACGGTTTTAGGGACTTTCTGATCATGAAATTCTATACTAAGATCCTGAACCTTCAGCATATCATATTTCCTCCAGTCCTTCGCTGATAAATGTAAAGCCCAATATAAGCAGAACAATGATCAATCCTATGGAAAATGCATAGGAAGGCTTTACAAAAAGATATGTCTGAGCCTCAGAAAGCATCCTTCCAAGGCTGGCATCAGGAGGCTGTACTCCTATCCCAAGAAAACTCATTCCCGCTTCTGCTATAACAGCATTATTAAAACCAATAGCTATAGTTGACAGCATAACCCTGTAGGCATTTGGCAAAATATGGACAAACATGACTCTTGCATCAGAGGCTCCCATTAGCCTGGCACTGCTTACATAATCAAGATTTCTGACCCTTAAAAACTCCGATCTTACAATCCTTGCATAGCTTGGAGTAAATACTATGCCCAATGAAAGGATCACGTTATACTTCCCCGCTCCTATAAGGCTTATGAATAAAAGAGCAAGTAAAATACTGGGAAAAGCAAGAAGTGCATCATTAAACCTCATAAGTATCTCATCCAGGAGTCCTCCATAGTAACCGGTAACAGCTCCGGCTATTGTTCCAAGAGCGACCCCCATCCCTACTGTTCCCAGGGCGATCATCATGGTGTTTCCAAGACCGGAAATGACCCTGGAAAATATATCTCTTCCAAAATTATCGCATCCTAAAAGATGCTCTAAAGAGGAGGAAGCCATCTTTGCGGTGGAATCCATTTCATTTGGATCATATGGCGTATATATTTTACCTGTAAAAGCCAAAATAAAGACAATAGAAGTTATAACTATCCCTGCCATCAGCTTTTTATTTTTTTTGATACTTTCCATAATAATCAACCTTCTGTTCTGGGATCGATATATTTATATAAGAGATCCACAAGGAAATTAATAAATATTACAATAAAAGCCACCATTGATATTATTGATAAAGCCACAGGATAGTCCCTGTTTGATATGGATGTTATCAAGAGTCTTCCTATTCCGGGTATGGAAAAGACCTGCTCAATTATTATACTTCCCGCAACAATATCCGAAAGTGTCATGCCAAGAAATGTTATAACCGGTATAAGAGCATTCTTTAAAATATGCTTATAAATAACCTGTCTGGTAGTATTACCTCTGCTAAAAGCAGTCCTCACATAATCAAGCTCGGCTTCATTAAGCAGAGCTGATTTTAAAAGCTTGACTGTCATTGCGATCTTTGGAAGGGCAATAGCGATAGCCGGATACAAAAGATAATACAAAAAGTCCGGAAGGTTTCTTTCATAGCTTACATATCCCCCCGGGGTAAAGAGTCTGAAGACCAGGCCGAAAATAAAGGTTAACATAATTCCGGTAAAAAATGCAGGTACAGCCATAATTACCCTGTTAAGGCCATCTATAAACCTGGTTATGGGACTATTCTTATGCTCCGCTAAATAAATACCAAGGGGAATAGACACGCATACTATCATAAGAAAGGACATAAGAGTAAGTGTAACGGTTATAGGTATCTTGTTGCCTATCATCTCCTTCACACTGATCCCATAGGAGTAGGATTTCCCCATGTCTCCGAAGAAAAAAGCGATCAGCCACTCTCCATACCTTACAAGGATCGGTCTGTCAAGACCAAGCTTTACTCTCAAAGCTGCCACCTCATCGGGGGTAGCCTCGGTCCCAAGCATAGCTGTCGCCGGGTCTCCCGGAATTATCTGGAAGGCAATAAATACGAAAAAGGAGACAAAAAATACAGTTATCAACATAGTAATAAACTTTTTGATCACGTACTTCATATTGTCTCCTCTTTTATATATGCACCCCTTAAGAAGCAGGCTTTATCTTTGAAACATCTATTATATACATGGGATAAAAGGTGTATCCATCAAACTTTTTGTTTAGGGCTACAAATTCCGCCATGTCCTGAATATAAACGCTGGCAGCTTTTTCTGTCAGTATAGTTTCAAGCTGTTTATAACAGATGGTAGATTCTTCATCATCCACAGTACTTATTGCTTTCTTGAATATCTCATCGTATCTTTCATCACTGAAATTAACAAAATTCTTCCCTGAATCAGAAACATATCTCTCAAGCATTGCCCTGGCAGTCATAGACGAAGGGTCGGTACCCACAATAGTACTCTGATGCTTTCTGTCACCGTAGACATCCGACAACCAGGAATTCCATTCAACGAGCTCCAGCTTGGCATTTATTCCTACCTTTTTATACTGTTCCACAAGCACCTCAGCTGTCTTAACATGGGGATCGTAATTAGATGGAACCGTAATGGTCATATTAAAGCCGTTTTCATAGCCTGCCTCTTTTAGAAGCTCCTTTGCCTTTTCCACATCGTAGGTATAAACATCATTCAGCTCAGGCATGTAGTACTTTTTAAATGCCGGGATAACCGCAGAGCCTATAGGCACCCCTTTGCCATCAAAGGCCAGCTTTATAACACCCTCTTTGTCTGTGGCATAACACATTGCCTGTCTTACTCTGATATCATCAAAGGGTTTTTCCTTATTATTAAGATAAAGTGCCTGAACAAGATTTGCTGTACCTTCGTATATCCTGAAGTTGTCATCCAGCTGATCTACCTGGGTTTTAGTCATATGCTTGAACATGTCAAGAGAGCCTCCCATAAGATCCATAACCAGGGTATCAGCATTAGCTTCTATCTTAAATATCACATCTTTTATAAAAGGTTTATCGCCCCAATAATCATCGAAGCTTTCCATCACTATATTTTCCTGAGGTGATCTTGATACAAACTTATAAGGTCCTGTTCCGATGGCAACAGTATCCGGCGTTTTATTACTCTCCGGTATGATAGCTGCATTAGTCATAGCCAGATGGTAAGGCAACTCCATATTGGGTTCTGAAAGCTTTATAACAATGGTTTTTTCATCCTCGATATTTACTGCTTCTATCAAAGAAAATGCCGATATTCGAGGCTTATCTCCCATCATACCGGCAATTTTTTCAATACTGTATTTAACATCAGAGGCTTTTACCGGATCCCCATTATGAAACTTCACTCCCTCTCTCAAGGTGAAGGTATATTCCTTTCCATCCTGAGAGACTTCAAACTTCTCAGCAACAGCAGGTATAACGCTGCCATCAGGAGCCGGCTTCATCAATCCTTCATACACGTTGAAAAGAACCTCTTTGGTTCCTGCCGCAACAGCTCTGTGCGGATCCAGACTATCTTCAAGATCCTGTGCGATCCCGATGGTAATCTTTGAAGAATCTCCTTTACCGGTGCTCGAACAAGCCCCCAGAACAATAGTCAGTGTCAGTAACACTAAAAGAATTAATGCAAACTTCTTTTTCATAACGTGTCATCTCCTCTTCTTTCCAATATTTAATTATAATCTATTACTCAAGCACTTTCTTGAGTTCATCCATAAAGGTATTAACATCCTTAAATTCCCTGTATACAGATGCAAATCTCACATAAGCTACAGGATCCAGATCCTTAAGCTTGTTCATTACAAGCTCCCCGATCACATCGCTTGGAATTTCCTTATCCTCATAATTAAAAACTTCAACCTCAACCTCGTCTACGATCTTTGCTATCTGTGTGGCTGACACAGGACGTTTGTGGCATGCTCTTAATATTCCTGCCTCTATCTTAGTCCTGTCATAGGTCTCTCTGTTATTATCCTTCTTTATTATTATAAGCGGGATAGTCTCTATCTTTTCATAAGTTGTGAATCTTTTATCACACTCATCACAAACCCGACGACGTCTTATGGAATTGTTATCCTCCGCCGGACGACTGTCAATTACTCTGGTGTTCTCATGGCCGCAAAAAGGACATTTCATACTTATTTTCCCCTCTTCTGTATATTTACAATTAATTATTTATCCCCATTTTGATACACCCCTCCTTAACAGAGGGGTGCTAATATATCCACTATTATTGAAACAGAGTTCCCTATTCTCTGTTCTTCTTTCCTAATGCCTAAAAGTCTGTCTCTTACTTTTTCAAAAAGTCAGGAATCTTTATAGATCTCGACTCTACCTTGCTCTGGATTGGTCCGGCGTTTGGCGGAGCCATTGTACCCTGCTGGAATATAGGATTAGCCGGTCTTTGCTGAACGCCCTGCGGCGGAACCTGACCCGGTATCTGATTATTCGTAGGAAGTCCCTGCTGTGGCTGTCTGAAGCCTCCCTGATTAACGGGATTGGGAGCGAAAGGACTCTGTGCAGTTGTGGGAGCATTTCCGCGGGCACCGTTATTATAACCTACATTCAAGCCAAGACCTCTGTTGGCAGTAGTATTTATCGGTCCGTTTCCGGCAGGAGCATTTCCTGCAGGTCTTCTGGGATAAGGACTCGGATTCTGATTAACAAACCTGTTCAGATTTGAGCCCATCTGCACACCTGCGGATTGTGCCGAACTGGTATTCACAGGAGTGATACCTGTGGCAATAACAGTAACTGTACAAGAATCAGGCTCACTGTCATCACACATGGCACCCATAATAAGATTAACATCATCTCCGGTAAGTTCACGAACATAGGATACCGCATCATCTGCATCAAGAAGGGTGATCTCACCTGAGATATTTACAATAACATGGGTTGCACCTTCAATGGTGGTCTCAAGAAGAGGTGAATTAACAGCCTGCTTAACAGCTTCAATGGCCTTATCGTCTCCCTTGGCATAACCAATACCGATATGGGCAATACCCTTATCTTCCATAACAGTCTTAACATCTGCGAAATCCAAATTGATAAGTGAAGGAACATTTATAAGATCTGTAATACCTCTTACTGCCTGCTGAAGAACCTCATCTGCTATCTTCAAAGCATCCGGCATTGTCGTTCTTCTGTCCACAAGCTCAAGAAGCTTATCATTAGGTATAACAATAAGGGTATCTACATTCTGCTTTAACTTTTCTATGCCGCCCTCGGCATTTGTCATACGGGTCTTTGCTTCAAACCTGAAGGGCTTTGTAACAACCCCCACAGTAAGCGCCCCCTGCTCTTTAGCGATCTTTGCTATAACAGGAGCCGCTCCGGTACCTGTTCCGCCTCCCATTCCACAGGTAACAAAAACCATGTTTGCTCCCCGGATGGCATTCGCTATATCCTCAGCACTTTCCTCTGCTGCTTCCTCTCCTACCTGAGGCTGGGCTCCACAGCCTAATCCCTGGGTAATCTTATCTCCGATCTGTAAAAGACGTGGTGACTTGCACAGCTGAAGTGCCTGTTTATCTGTATTAACGCCTAAGAATTCTACTCCGGAAACGTTACTGTCCACCATACGGCTGACGGCATTATTTCCGGCTCCGCCTACTCCTATGACCAGGATCTTGGCGGCGGCTTCATATTCGTTGTTAACTATCTCTAACACTTTATGCTCCCTCCTTCAATTTAATCTCCACTCAACAGTAATATCATATAATCATTTCAAGCATTTTTCAACAAAAATTTGCTATTTCCTCTCAAAAGAAAATTTATCCTCCACGCCGGAATAATTTTCCATATGAAGCTCTCCCGAATAGCCTTTTAATTTAGGAAGTAAAAACTGCAATTTATTGATCTTTTCATCTATATTCTCTTCTGTTCCAAGGATAACTCCAACCTTATCAAAGTATAAGGTTATATTCTTGTTATTATCAAAATATATCCTGTCAACACGTATATTGTACTTGTTCAAGAGCTGAGTGAGACTGAGGATAAGCTTGAATATGCCCTCATCCTCCACCGGAAGTTTTTCATGCAGGGCCATATGTTCAAACTGAAGTCCGGTCACAAAGGGGATCTCCTCCACTTTTTCCGTTGAGCTTTCAACAACTATCCCATCCTTATCAAAATAAAGGTAATGTCCAAGATATTCAACATAACCTGCCAAAGCCTTCTCGTAGACGGTTATCCTTACAGAGGTAGGCGAAACTATCTCCACCTCCATTTCCTCTACAAAGGGAATGGGCTCACTTTTGCCAAAACGGTTTCTTAAATATAGGAAAATAGAATTTCTTTCGATATCGGAAGACATAACCATTTCTTCTACTTCCTTGACTGAATAATGGCTGTTTCCCGTAACTGACACCTGGGTTATGGTAAATTTGAGTTTTATTACCAAAACCAGGCAGCAACAAGATGCAAATGCGATCAAAAAGACAAGGATCCACTTTACAGTAGCCAAACCCCTGCCATCATCTGAATATTCCGGCTTAATTTCCGCAGAATTAACTGTTTTTGTATTTTCCATCAAAAAAACCCCAAATTACTAATTATTTACCCTTTTGGTTCCTGACCTCCCCAGATCAAAAACCACCCTCATTTCATATATCGGTTAATATTTCAAAAGCCTTAACCTTTTTCACAAAATTTCCAAGGCTTTTTATTAAATCCGAAAAAATTCATCGAAAAAACAGCATACAAAAATATACGCCGCCTATATTTTACTACATATCGGATTTTTTTCAAGGTTTTTTCAAGATATTGAACCATATGAACCGGAAATTTTCATATAAGGACAGGGGGATCGTTTCGATTAAATTATATCAATTTAGGTTCTGTTATCAGGGATAAAAATATCATCCAAGGAGTGCCAGGATTCCATCTCTTGACTGATTAGCCTGTGCCATCATGGAAAAGCCGGCCTGTGAAAGGATATTTTCCTTTGAAAAGCTTACCATTTCAGATGCCATATCAGTATCTCTGATCCTTGATTCTGCAGCATCTGTATTCTCTGCAATATTCATAACATTCTTTAAGGTATGCTCTAATCTGTTCTGGTCTGCGCCTATTCTTGTTCTTATACTGTTTATTTTATCGTTTGCACCCTTGATAAGTGCTATGGCTTTTTTGGCGCCATCCTGGGTACTTGCATCAACACCGTTTATACCAAGGACAGTACTGTTCATCTTTTCAAAATGCAGATTTAAACCGTCATCCTTTACCGCGCCCGACTGTATCCATACATTTTCAAGGGCATTCTTTACTGTGGGAGTTGTTATCTCCGAAAAATCAAGGCTTCCCATATAGTAATTGTTAGGATAAAAATTAGCAGCATCTTCTGCTGAGTTAAATGTCTTCCAATTTTCATATATGGTCAGTTCATCATTTCCTGTTCTAGTGATATTGTTTGAATGACTTACATACAGATTGTTAGGGTCAGAAGGTGTTACATTATTTGCAGGATATTGATTTAACATACCCATGATCTCATCGACAAGTTGAGATCCACTAGCCATTCCCTTTATACCGATTGTATATTCATGTTTCGAACCCGAGCCGGCCCTTATATTACTATTTTCATAAGCTCCTTCTCTTGTCATATTCTCAAATTTAAAAGAAAAAGTTTCGCCACAATTCTGACTGCAGTCAAAGGAAAATGTCTTTCCGTAAAGATCCGAAACATTATCTGAATTTATACTGCTGAAATCAAGAGTTGCAGCCGAATAATATACTCCGTCTTTTCCAAAGGCTTCATGCAGATACCCCCATTCTGCTGAGGGCGACTTGACAAGTT
>JAILBX010000144.1 GCA_024680675.1 Lachnospiraceae bacterium
CTTGCGGTTCAGCATAACGGGGAAAAGGTGACCCTTAAAGGAAGGCAGATACTTGTGGGAAGAGATGCAAGTGCAAATATCAGATATAAGGAAGGAACTCCCGGAATCAGCGGAAGACACTGTACATTGTCATATGAGGAATCTACAGGGGATTTCCTGCTGACCGATCTTAAGTCTACATACGGAACATATCTTAGTAACGGTCAGAAGCTTCAGCCGGGACAGGTATACAGACTTAAAGCAGGAGATTCATTCTATCTTGGTGAAAAGTCAAATGAGCTGAGAGTAGAATTAGGGTGAGAATATGGATATCGATCATTACAGTTACAGCAACCCTGGTGGCAGAAGCCACAATGAGGATGCCATAGGGTCAAAGCTTTCAGGTGAAAAAGGAATCTTCATTGTGGCAGATGGCTTAGGAGGTCATAAGAAAGGTGAGCTGGCATCCGAATATGTGGTAGAGTCAATGCTTGAGGCTTTTGAAGCTGATAGTTCCATGGACAGGAGTTTATGGCTGAAGGAGTCTCTGGCTCGTATCAATTCAGGCATATTAGAGCTTCAGAAAGAGAATGACTGTATCATGAAAAGTACAGCCGTAGTTCTTTGCATTGAGGGTGAAAAAGCCTGTTTTGGGCACGTAGGGGATTCGCGGCTGTATTATATCCATAATATGGATATAGACTATATAACTCATGACCATTCTGTTGCATATAAAAAATATATGGCTGGAGAGATAAGCCGTTTAGATATAAATACAGACGAGGATCAGGCTACTCTGTTAAGGTCTCTTGGCAGCAGTGACAGATATGAGGCTGAAGTTGCAGAAGCTGTTACTATGGAAAGCGGAGATGGATTTATGCTTTGTTCTGACGGGATTTGGGAATATCTTCACGATGATGAAGTTTTAGTGGATTATCTAAAGGCAGAAGATGCCAGGAACTGGGCAGAGCGACTGCTATTAAGGGTTATAGACAGAGTGGACCAAAATAATGATAATCTGTCTGTGATCACTGTTTTGGTAGAATAGGAGGTACTGATTGAAAAGGATTTTTATCCCCCTTTTGCTTCTTTTTATGATGGTGAATTCAGCCTTTTTTGTTTTCGCCTCAGAGAAAGGGACAGATACATTAGACAAGCCGGGTCTGAAAAGACCAAAGGAGATCGTTATAGAAGAAGATCCTTCGGATAAGGACAGTGCCGGAAAAGAATCAGAAGCTCCTGATGAAAATAAGAAGCCATCTGTTATCCCGACAAAGGATCCCTCAAATCCCGATGAGGATATAAGGGAAAAGGAATTTGAGGAAGAGGATCAGCCTGATGAGGCTCCCACAGAGGAGGCTCCAAGGGAGGCAGTGCCCACAGAGGAGGCTCCTGAAGCTGATCCTGAGGCCTCAAAGGAAGAAGAAAGTAATGGATCAGAAGAAGGCTCCCTTAGCTCAAATGAGATCAGTAAGGAAGAAAGCGCAGCTCTTAGAGAGGCTGAAGCTAATGATAAGGACGGAGGAGTAAGCTCCCTTTTAAACAGCAGGAATTTTATTTTTATTATCTTTATTATGGCTATAGTGATCCTGATCCTGATCGCTCTTATTGCCATACTGATAAGAAAAGGATCAGTTGCTGCAAAGGCAGGCAGGAGAAAGCGTGAGCCTCATACTGAGCCCCCCCTTGTGGAAGTTATAAAGAGAAGTCCTATATTAAAACCAGAGGAAGGTGATATTAAGATAAGTATCTCCATGATCGAAGGAAGACTGGTAACTAAAGGTAATGATTACTATATGAGGAAGGATCTCATCATAGGATGTGATCCTGACCAATGTGAAATAGGAATAGAGGGAAAAGGGGTATCTTCCCGTCACGCCAGAATAAGTGCGAGGGAAGATGGCTTGTATATTGAAGACTTAAATTCCATAGGCGGAACCTATATAGGAGGAATGAGAATATATGCAATAAACCGTATAAGAAGCGGTGATGAGATTGGCATTGGAGATACAGGCTTTACAGTTTTTTTCTAAAGCCGGGCTTTGATGCAAAGGAGGAGATTATATGAGTAATGAATATCCTTTGGCTTTGCCGGAGGGAACTATACTTAACGGTAAATATATTATTAAGAGGGTTTTGGGACAGGGAGGTTTTGGAATAACCTATGAAGCCTCAGTACATAAGAGTAATGAGATTGTAGCAATAAAGGAATATCTTCCTGACACAATGGCGTCCCGTTCTACCAATACAACGGTGTCCGCTTTTTCGGGAGAGAGGGGAGCCAACTTTGAATATGGTAAGCAGTGCTTTCTTGAGGAAGCCAAGACATTGGCAAATTTCATTGGTAATCCGGGAATAGTAGAGGTAAAGAAATACTTCGAGGAAAACGGGACAGCCTATTTTGTAATGGAATTTGTAAAGGGCAAGAGTTATAAGGACTACCTTGAGGACAAAGGCGGAAAGATACCAATAGATGAAGCTTTAAAAATCCTTACGCCTGTAATGGATGCCCTTTCTGCAGTTCATTCAAGAGGAATAATACACAGGGATGTAACACCTGATAATATCTGTATAACAGATGATGGTAAGGTAAAGCTTTTGGATTTTGGTGCTGCAAGATACAGCCTTGGGGATAAGAGCCGTAGTCTGGATGTGGTATTAAAGCATGGCTATGCCCCAAAGGAACAGTATACAAGACACGGAAGACAGGGTCCTTATACCGATGTATATGCCTTTGCGGTAACAATATACAGGTCGATAACAGGAAGGCTTATACAGGATTCAATAGACAGGCTTGAGGAGGATTCCCTGATACTGCCAAGCGCGCTTGGTGTAAAGATTTCAGAGAGACAGGAAAATGCCCTGTTAAAGGCTTTGGCTGTAGATTCAAGAGACAGATATCAGTCTATGGCTGAATTTAAGGCAGCCTTGCTGGGAGAAGAAAATGCAGCTGCTGCGCCTGTAGTGGGAGGAAGTAATGAGATCGTGTTTACTGCTCCAAAGAATGATCATACAGAGCTTCAGCAGCAGACTGCGGTAAGCAGCCAGGCTTCTATTAATAGCAGTCAAAAGACGGGCACTGACATTTTAAAGCCAACCGTGCAGGACAATAAAACTGTAAATGATCCTCAAGATGCTAATGTTCAAGGTCAGACAAATAGTACTGCCACAAAAAAGAACAAGCTTCTTCTTGTGGCGGCAGCAGTGGTCGGAGCCCTGGTCATCATAGGGGGCATTGTGGCTTTGGTTCCAAAGGGAAACAGTAATGTCCAGGGAGAAATTGTAGAAGAGGCTAAGGTAGATTCTACAGAAGCAAGTGAGCAGGGTGCAAAAGAGGAAAACACTGTAAAGGAAGGAGAGCTTAAGGCAGAGGGAAGTGACGATGCCAACAGTGACATTAAGACCTTTGACAGTCAGGGCAGTATGGATGGTCGTATACAGGCCGATGTAGGAAGTAAGGATAATACTTATAAGCTGGAAAATA
>JAILBX010000168.1 GCA_024680675.1 Lachnospiraceae bacterium
TTGAAATATCCGTTATAGTACTAAAGGGCAGGATAAAAACGCTTTGAACACTTATTAATTCCCTCATTCCAAGAACCTTCTGATAAAGCAGAGTAAGATAAGAGATAAAGAGCCCTAAAGGAATGGCTTTTGATACCTTCAGGTTTAAATAAGCAAGAAGGAAATATGAAATAATAAAGGCAATAAGCCCAATGATAGCTGCCTTGCCAAGATAGGGCAGCATTGAAGCAAATTCTTTATAGCATTGTATTATGATCTCTTTTAAGATATTAATATAAACTCTCTCTTTCTTAACCTTTTATGCTTATCATCTTACCATTTTTTCTTTTGTATGAAAAGGAGCAGGAAAAAGGATCCTTTCTTGATCACTTTAGTAATACGATCACCTCACAGGCATTTCTGACCCCGCCTGTATCTGTGTATACTGTAGCTCTTCCGGGTGAAATCCCCTCTATCAGTCCCTTTTCATTAACCCTGACTATAGCCTCATCTGAAGAGAACCACTCTATATTCTTTAATCTGGTATCCTTTAATCTTATAATCCTGCTTTTTCCCACCCTGATTTCCAATAAGGTCTTATTGATCCTTGGGGGTTCAACAGTCAGCTCAGCCGTATAATTTATACCCTCTACACTTGCGTATATATTTGCCCTTCCGCAATTTAGGGCCTTTACCTCCCCATTCTCGACTGTGGCTATCTTTTCATCACTGCTTTTCCACTCTACTTCTTTATTGTTGTATTTTAAGTATAAGCGGGATTTACCTCCGGTCATAAGCGTCAGACTATTCCTGCTTAATACAGGAATATCGACCTGTACCCTAAAGGAAGCTTTTATCGCTTGATCACCTTCTCCAAAATACATG
This sequence comes from Lachnospiraceae bacterium, assembly GCA_024680675.1. Classification (GTDB taxonomy): domain Bacteria; phylum Bacillota; class Clostridia; order Lachnospirales; family Lachnospiraceae; genus UBA2868. The sequence goes on from JAILBX010000168.1 coordinate 865, forward strand.
GTAATCCTTGCCACACCCCGGGATATTGAGGTGATCTTTCCTGTTTTATGATCAATATATGCCACATTGTAATTGGAAGAGCGATAAGAAGTTGGTGTAATACTTGTTCCTGTCAGATTATCAATGGCCATATATGTAGCAGCGGGTTTTGTGATAACCAGCTTTTCTTTTATTATATCCGGTCTCTCGACAACAACGGTTATCACATTTTCACCGTCCCCAACCCAGCTTGTTCCTACCTTTATGCAGCCAAAGACCTTTGCTATACCCGGATTTTTTCCACTTAGGACTCCTTTGGAATTAACAGATACGATTCCCCTTGATTCATTGGTAATACTATACCTTGAGTAGGATTTTTCAAATAAGGACCTCACATCAATTTTCTGGTTCTTTGCAATATAGACCCCCTTATCAGGAATAATGTAGGACCACTTGGCATAAAGGATCAAAAATGATCTTACGGGTGACTCAAAATCATAAGGTCTTTTTAAATCCTTATCCTTATACCAGCCTATGAATATATACCCATCCTTTGTGGGATCCTCAGGTTTACTCACCTGTTGGCCCTCTAGCACTCTTTTAGAGCTTACTTCAGAGCCCCCATTTGAATTAAAATCAACGTAATAAAAGGGCGAGACGGGTGTTACTGTGGGATAAGGAGTTACCGTAGGTATGGGCGTTACTGTAGGTATGGGCGTTACTGTCGGTACAGGCGTTACTGTCGGTACAGGCGTTACTGTCGGTACAGGCGTTACCGTTGGTATGGGCGTTACCGTTGGTATGGGCGTTACCGTTGGTATGGGCGTTACTGTCGGTATGGGCGTTACTGTCGGTATGGGTGTTACGCTTGGCTGAGGCGTGACTGTAGGCGTCGGAGTGGGTGTTGTTCTTGCCTTTTGAACATATATCCTTCCTGTTGCTGTTGATCCATCGCCTGTTATGGCCTTAATGACTGCTTCCCCTTCACTGACTCCCAAAACCATACCATTTTTATCCACTTTTGCAACACTCGGATCAGAGCTTCTCCAATCGGCATAGAGAGTATTGCTTTCAGTATCAAAAACATTAAGCCTATAGTCATCTCCGACTTTTATTTTGGCTTCATAAGGTTTTATGTTAACCTCACTTCTTTCCTCGCAAACCATTACCAGACAGGAGGCTACCAGCTGATCATCAAGATCCCTGGCTGTAATAAGGGCCTGGCCCTTTGAAACTCCATAAACATTTCCTCCTGTGGACAGCTCTTCTTTTCCATATATAATACTACTGCTTTCCTCAACCAGAGCCACTCCCTCGTCACTTGAGGACCATACAAGCTTTGGCGCTGAAATGTTGCTTGGTTTGATCTTTACTGATACAAAGGTGCTTTCCTTAACCTTTACCCTCGCTGCCTCTTTATCAAAGCGAAGACTTTCCATCTTAACTACCGATCCCATGGTAGCAAAGATGGTTATGGTATCCCAATACTTTCCATCCAAAGTTTTAGCGCTTATATCCGCCCAGAAACTGCCGTCTATATCAATATTTGTGGTAACAAGGCCCTTTTTATCAACAGAAATATAGTTTAAGGGACTCTGTTGATCCGTTACTTCCCATAATATATTCAGACCTTCCATGCTTTCAGGATATACGGATACCGATAACTGCAGGCTTTGTCCCGGAGATATCACATAGCTTTCGGGAGTATTGATCTTTATTCCCTTTATTTCAGTTCCTGATCTTTGATATCTTCCCTTTGCTATTTCCCCATCATAAAAAACAAGGGTCTTAT
>JAILBX010000169.1 GCA_024680675.1 Lachnospiraceae bacterium
TTGAAATATCCGTTATAGTACTAAAGGGCAGGATAAAAACGCTTTGAACACTTATTAATTCCCTCATTCCAAGAACCTTCTGATAAAGCAGAGTAAGATAAGAGATAAAGAGCCCTAAAGGAATGGCTTTTGATACCTTCAAGTTTAAATAAGCAAGAATGAAATATGAAATAATAAAGGCAATAGATCCTATGATAGCTGCCTTACCAAGATAGGGCAGCATTGAAGCAAATTCTTTATAGCATTGTATTATGATCTCTTTTAAGATATTAATATAAACTCTCTCTTTCTTAACTTTTTATGCTTATCATCTTACCATTTTTTCTTTTGTATGAAAAGGAGCCGGGAAAGGATACACTCTTTATCACCTTAATAATACGATCACATCGCAGGAATTTTTAATCCCGCCTGTATTTGTATATACTGTAGCTCTTCCGGGTGAAAGTGCCTCTATAAGACCTTTCTCATTAACCCTGACTACAGCTTCATCTGATGAGTACCATTCTATATTACTCAATCTGGTATTATTTAATCTTACTTTTCTGCTTTTTCCCACCTTAACTTCCAATAAAGTCTTGTTTATCTTTGGGGGATCAACAGTTACTTCAGCCGCATAATTTACTCCCTCTACACTTGCATATACAGTTGCTTTTCCGCAATTTAATGCCTTTACTAACCCGTCCTCTACTGTAGCTATCTTCTCATCACTGCTTTTCCACTCTACTTCTTTGTCGTTATAGTTTAAGTATAGCTTGCATTTACAACCGGTCTTTAAGTTCAGACTCTTCCTGCTTAAAACAGGTATATCAACCTTTACCCTGAAGGAAGCTTTCGCCGCCTGATCACCTTCTCCGAAATACATGGTAATACTTGCCACACCCCGGGATATTGAAGTGATCTTTCCCGTTTTATAGTCAATATATGCCACATTATAATTTGAAGAGCGATAAGAACTGGGTTTAATTATGGTTCCTGTCAGATTATCACTTGCCATATATGTAGCATCAGCTTTTGTGATAACAAGCTTCTTTTCTGTAATATCCGGTCTCTCAACAATGACGGTTATCACATTTTCACCATCTCCAACCCAGCTTGATCCTACCTTTATACAACCAAAGACCCTTGCCGTTCCCGGATTTCTCCCAGATACGACTCCCTTGGAATTAACGGATACTATTCCCTTTGATTCACTGCTTATACTATACCTTGAGTAGGATCTGGGGAATAAAGAGCTCAGATCAATTTTCTGACCCTTGGCAATATAGACACCCTTATCCTGAATGATGCAGGACCACTTTGCATAAAGGATCAAACAGGATCTTACCGGGGACTTGAAATCATAAGGCCTTTTTAGATCCTTATCCTTATACCAGCCTGTAAATATATATCCCTCCCTTATGGGATCATCCGGCTTACTCACCTGTTGACCCTCTGCCACTCTTCTTGAGCTTACCTCTGATCCCCCATTTGAATCAAAATCAACAAAATAAAAGGGCGATAAGGGTGTTACTGTGGGATAAGGCGTTACCGTCGGTATGGGCGTTACTGTAGGTATAGGCGTTACTGTAGGTATAGGCGTTACTGTAGGTATGGGTGTTACTGTAGGTACAGGCGTTACTGTAGGCGTCGGAGTGGGTGTCACTCTGGCCTTTTTAACATAGATCCTTCCTGTTGCTGTGGATCCGTCGCCTGTTATGGCCTTAATGACCGCTTCCCCTTCACTGACTCCCAAAACCAGACCATTTTTATCCACTTTTGCAACATTTGGATCTGAGCTTCTCCAATCTGCATAGAGAGTATTGCTTTCATTGTCAAAAACATTAAGCCTATAGTCGTCTCCGACTTTTATTTTAGCTTCATATGGTTTTATGTTAACCTCACTTCTTTCCTCACAAACCATAACAAGACATGAGGCTACCAGCTGATCATCAAGATCTCTTGCTGTAATAAGGGCCTGACCTTCGGAAACTCCGTAAACGTTTCCTCCGGTGGACAGTTCTTCTTTTCCGTATATAAAACTGCTGCTTTCCTCAACCAGAGCTACTCCTTCGTCACTTGAGGACCATACAAGCTTTGGTGCTGAAATATTGCTTGGCCTGATCTTTACTGATACAAAGGTGCTTTCCTTAACCTTTACCCTCGCTGCCTCTTTATCAAAGCGAAGGCTCTCCATCTTAACTACCGATCCCATGGTAGCAAAGATGGTTATGGTATCCGAATACTTTCCATCCAAAGTTTTAGCGCTTATATCCGCCCAGAAACTGCCATCTATATCAATATCTGTAGTAACAAGTCCCTTTTTATCAACAGAAATATAATTTAAAGGACTTTGCTGATCCGTTAGCTCCCATGATATATTAAGCCCTTCAATGCTTTCCGGATATACGGATACCGATAACTGAAGGCTTTGTCCCGGAGATATCACATAGCTTTCGGGAGTATTGATCTTTATTCCCTTTATTTCAGTACCTGATCGGGTATATCTTCCCTTTAATATTTCTCCGTCAAAAAAAACAAGGGTCTTATCATCACAGCAAAACCTCTCATAGCTATCCCTTAAAAAAGCTGAGGCTTTGATCTTTATCTCTGATCTATTATCAATGATCCCTATATTATACATACCATTGAAGGCATTATCTTCTAAAGTGGCAAGTGCCTCAGCTATTACCAGCTCACCCTTGAAGCCTGCACAGCCTTCAAAAGCGGAGCTTCTTATAGTTTTAACCTTCTTCCCGATAACAAGATCTCCCGTAAAACCGGAGCAGTCATAAAAGGCATAATTCTGAACATCCTCAACACTGTCGGGAATAGTCAGACTTCCCTTTAAAGCACTGCAGCCCTTAAAGGCGTAGGGAAGGATCGCTTCAACCCCGCTTCCTATGGTTAATGTACCGGACAGATTCTTACAGCCTTCAAAAGCCGACCGTCCCAGAGTCTTTACCTCATAACCGATCAAAAGATCGCCATCAAAGCCTTCACATCCTTTAAATGCCGCTTCTTCAATAATTTTTACAGCATTAGGGATCTTTATATCTCCGGTAAATCCCGAGCACCTTGAGAAAGCATACTCTCCTATTGACTTCACTCCATTTGGAATGGTCAGATCTCCACTGAGTCCCTTACAATCATAAAAAGCATAGCTGCCTATTGAATTTATGCCATCCGGCAGAAAAAGACTTCCCTTAAGTCCACTGCAACCGGAAAAAGCCTTATCCTCTATTGCTGTTATATTATTTGAAATTACTAATTTACCTGAAAAACCTTTGCAATCTCCAAAGGCATTCTCTCCCAGCTCTGTTATATTATTTGGAATTATAAGATCCCCACTAAGACCTGAGCAAGCGTAGAAGGTATTGTTCCCTATTTTCTCTATGCCTGCCGGGATAGTAAGGCTGCCTGTAAAGGCTCTGCAATAATAAAAGGCTCCCTTACCTAAATAGCTTACCTTATCAGGTATCTTAAGCCTGCCTGACAGATTCTTACAGCCTCCAAAAGCATAGTCTCCTATATCTGTTATACTCTTTCCCAATACAAGATCCCCGGAAAAACCGCTGCAATTATAAAAAGCCTTTTCTCCTATGGAATAAACCTTATTAGAAAGCACCAGGCTCCCGGTAAAGCCACTGCAGCCGGAAAAAGCCTCTTTTCCAATGGTTTTTACATTCGTTCCTATGGAAAGCTTTCCGTCAAAATTACTGCAGGAAAAAAAGGCTCTGTCTGCAATAGCCACAACCTGTTTACCTTCTATCGTATTTGGAATTGTCAGACTCCCCGATACTGCTCCTTTATATCCCTCAATAGTCACTGTTCCTTTATCGGGATCTACAGAGTAGAGAAAGTCCGATTCACTTATTTCACCCGTATCTTCGTCCAGTATTTCGTATATCTCTGACTCTTCCCTGAATGTATCTTCGGCCAAAATCACTCTTGTGCAATACGAAACACAAATAGTAGAAACAATCAACAGGATCATAAGAAAAAATCTAACTTTTTTCATTTGCCTGTCTCCGAAAGTCCATTAAAATGGACATATTTTTAATATATGATCATTCCCTGCTGCCTTGAAAAGCCTTCGCCAAGAACATATACCTTAAACAATATCCTCAACCCGACATCCGGTCAGTTCTATAAGGTCATGAGGTGAAAGCTCCACCTGAATCCCCACCTTTCCGGCACTGACAAAGATCTTATCCAGATCCTTTGCACTTTTATGAATAAAGGTTGGAAACTGCTTTTTCATTCCTATTGGTGAACATCCTCCATGAACATAGCCCGTCAGAGGCAATAATTCTTTTTGCTTTATCATACTCACAGATTTCTCCCCCGAAAGCTTTGCTGCCTTCTTAAGGTCAAGCTCTTCCATTACCGGAAGCACAAATACATAATAGGCCTTAGAAGACCCCTGGGTCACAAGCGTCTTAAAAACATGTTTTGGATCCTCCCCAAGAATAGCCGCTATATCCTCTCCTCTCAAAGTCGGATCTTCTTCATAAGAATGACTTTCAAAGGGTATCTTCTTTCCCTGGAGTATACGCATTACATTTGTTTTTTCATTTTTTTTCATAGAATCTTCCTCACTATATATAATACTATTATAACTCTTTTCTTTCAAATCAACAGGGGAGATTTTTAGGCTGTAAAGAGCCTTCTAATCTCCCCTGTTCAAAAACCAGTACTATTTTATACTTTATCTTTCTCTTACCTTCTCTTTATGGCTCCCAAAGCCACTAAAAGGGATACAGCCATACCGATCAGGGTTAGATACTGCAAAATAAAGGAGGGCATCCCAAGCTTTGTAAGCAGGTCATTAAAATAACTTCCCCCTATTCCAAAAAGTCCTCCAAGAACCACTGCCAAAAGCCAGATTCCTGTCCTGACTCCTGACTTTTCCCCATCAAAAGCAAATATAGCCACCATAAGAGGAAAGATCACTCCCGGAGTATAAATTGAATATGCTCCCGTAAGAAGAGCCATAATATCTCCTCTTCCTAAAAGAGCCAGGGCCAGGGCAAAAGCTCCTATAAGTATAACGGTTACTCTCACATATGAAACCTTCTCCTTTTTCAATACATCCTTAACAAATATAGTTGATGCATTTATTATACAGGTGTCAGTAGAGGACAGTATCGCCGACAGAAGTCCAAAAAGCAATATAACGGCCACAGGCTTAGGAAGCAGGCTTACAGCATACATCAGAGCCCCCATTTCTCCCATTTCCTCCACAGAAACATTAAACCTTAACCACATACCTACCATAGTTATTGCAAAAGAAAAGACTAAGAGGATGAGCCCCGATATCAAAGCCGATTTCTTTGCGGTTTTAGAATCCCTGGAAATAAAGTTTCTTGACAATATATCAGGACCAAGGAAATAAACTCCGCCTATTACAAAAAGCTGGGTAAAAAGATTTGAAGTTTTATAATCATCATTTAAGAGTTCAATACTATGAAAGATCTGACCACTGCCATCACCAATACCGCAAAAAAGGTAAATAAGTACAGCGGCAATTCCAAAAAAGATAATGATCAGTTGAAGCTTATCCGTTTTAACCACCGACATCTGTCCCCCTATTGCAGTATATGCAATAACTATGAGGCTTACGATTATAAATACCCCTTTGTTACTGCCTCCAAGGGCAAAAGTAATAAGACTGTTCATTGCCACAAACTGACCTGCCACAACCCCTATCCAGGATATTACTATGATAAGGGCAATTAAAAGCTCAGCCTTCCTGTCAACGATCCTTCCTGCCAGATCAGGCAGCGTAACTGCATCTATATCTCTTACCTTTTTTGACAGTAAAAAAGACTGGAATATAAGACCCAGGGCTCCGAAAGCCAGCCACCAGATCCCGGGAAATCCTATCTTATATACCGTATCCGTTATACCTATAGTAGTAGATGCCCCAAGTACCGTAGCAAGCAGAGTCATTACCACAGCAAAGAGTCCCTGCTTCTTTCCCGCCACCGAATAATCATTAAAATCCTTTATTTTTTTCAGATCCAATATGCCGATGGCAATAAATACCAAAAGATAGATAGTCAAAGTGACCGTAAAAATATTAAACATTTCCATACTCCTTTATTGATTTTCCTATAAAGTTATATCAAGGTATCGGGTTATTGTCAACTGTTTTTATATTATAGGTTGACAATTGAGCCATAAAAGAAAACTCCCTTCTTTATCTCCTTCCAGAGTAACTTAATCTTAGTATCCTTCAAGAAAGCTATGCATACTGCCCTTTGTCTTATAGCCGGGAAATGTGTCTATATTGACTGAATTTATACTATTAAATATATTCTTTTCTATCTCAGGATTTTCCTTACCAAGCTCCTTTATAAGAGCCTTTATCTCCTGTCTTTTTGAATTTCCAACCCCACCGTCTCTATCATTGTTTTTTTCGGTAAAGCGGCAGGCACACCTTATAAATTCCAGTCCGTTATAGCTGCTCCAGGCAATTATATCCTCTTCTCTTACACAGTAAAGAGGTCTTATTAGCTCCATTCCCTCAAAATTCCGACTTTTCAGCTTAGGCATCATCCCCTCAAGCTTTGAACTGTAAAACATAGCCATTACTGTAGTCTCTATTACATCATTTAAATGATGTCCCAAGGCTATCTTATTACAGCCCATTTCCTTTGCTTTGGCGTAAAGATTACCTCTCCTCATCCTTGCACAGAGATAACAGGGTGATTGACTCGCAGAATTAGCTATATCAAATATTTCGGTCTCAAATACTGTTATTGGTATATTAAGAAGTCTCGCATTGTCCTCTATTTTTTTCCTGTTGATCTCATTATATCCGGGATCCATTAGAAGAAAAGTCAGGTCAAAGGGAATGTCGCTGTGTCTGTGAAGCATCTGCAGAAGCTTAGCCATAAGCATAGAATCCTTTCCGCCGGAAATACAGGCGGCTATCCTGTCCCCCTCCTTTATCAGCTCATATCTTTTTACAGCCTTGATAAAGGGGGTCCATAAATATTTGTGATATTTCTTCTGGATACTTTTTTCAACCTTCAGATATTCTTCCGGATTTTCATTTATCTCCTTCATGACCTGCCCTCTCATTTATCTATCATCATTATATAAATTACAGTTTTTTCAGATGCCAGATAATTTTAACCTATTCTTACCTTTCCCTCAAGCCTTCCCCTTAAAAGAAGCATGTCTTCAACTTTCCGAACAAATCACTTGACTATCTCAATATGAGGTTATATTATTCTTGTATAAGGTTTTTCATAAACCGATTATCTAATATGATATTTTATATGAGAGGGTGCTGCAAAACAAAGGTCATCCAAAGCCTTTGCTCTCTTAGCAAGTATATCCGGAAAGGTTTAAGGTGATCATTATGTCAGAAAGAAGAAATACTATATCACTTTCAAGGAACATTAAAGCCATTTCAAACAATAGCATTTGCGGATCAGGATCTTCAATTTCCGACTATATAAAAGATCCCGGATCAGCTATCACTCATTTTATCGGTTTTATCGCTGCTCTTATCAGCCTGCCCTTTTTGATAATCCACTATATAAGAAGGGGCGCGGATATGATAAGTCTTCTTTCAGTCATAATCTTTGCTTTTAGCATGATGCTTCTTTATGCCGCCAGTACTCTATACCATACATTAGTCCTTCCAAGAGACAAAGAACTGATCTTTAAAAAAGTGGACCACCTTATGATCTTCATTCTGATCTGTGGATCATATACACCCGTATGTCTTACGATCTTAAGAGATAAAGGCGGTATTCCCCTTCTTATTCTTGTATGGTCTATAGCGATTTTGGGGATGATCTTTAAGCTTTTCTGGGTAACCTGTCCCAAATGGCTGTCTTCAATCATCTATGTCTCTATGGGCTGGCTATGCCTTCTGGCTTTTCCTCAGATACTTTCTGAAATGGATTTTCGCGGTTTTCTTTTTCTTCTCATTGGTGGCATTGCCTATACAGTGGGAGGGATCATATATGCCATGAAATTCAAAAAGCTTAATGAAATAAGCCCCTACTTTGGATCTCATGAAATTTTTCACGTCTTCGTACTAGTTGGAAATGCCCTTCATTTTGTAAGCATATTCGAATACCTTCTTTAGTTATGATCTCTATTTTGGGATTTTCACTGGAAGCCTACCCTCCTCTATGGTATTATGAATTATATCGGAGGTATTAAAGTGAAAGAGGATAGATCAGCCGGATCAAAAAGCATAGCGGAGAATTTCGAACTTCCTTCCTACAATGATATTCCCGATGTAGGGCTCTTTCTTAAACAGGTAGTGCGATATATTGAAAAATACTCTGAATCTGCCGGTCTGCAACCCCTCACCGCTTCTATGATAAGCAATTATGTGAAGAAAAAAATAATTGCAAATCCTGTCAAAAAAATGTATGACAGAGACCAGATAGCATATCTTATCTTTATTACCTTTGCAAAAAATGCCATCCAGATAGAGGATATGCAGACAATTTTCGATATGCAGAAAAAAAAATTCGGTGTGAGGGAATCCTATGAATATTTCAGTCGTCAGATGAAAGCCTGTATACTTGAAGTTTTTGGACTTCCATATGATAACTGCAATTCTGATGATAAAAAGACCCTTGACACATCTCCTTTATTTAGCGAAAAAGCCCTTTTAAAAAATATCTGTATAACAGTCGCTCACAAGATCTATCTGGAACACTGCATTCGCCTTTGCTCCGGGGAATGATCAAAACATCAAAAAGGGGGCACTGTATTTGGCTTTAAAGGAAGCATGGCCTTATAATCCGCAGACCATACCTTGTATCAGATCTTACTGTGGACTGGAAAAAGGAGTTTTATGGATTTAAAAACGATTATAAAGCAAAGAGATCCAAAATATCTTTTACATGATATATTTGTCGGAATGATCATTGCACTGGTTTCCATTCCGATATCCATTGGTTATGCACAGATTGCAGGACTCCCTGCCATCTATGGTCTGTACGGTTCTTTCTTACCCATTCTGGTATATGCTTTTATCACAAGCTCTCCCCGCTTCATAGTAGGAGTTGACGCTATGCCTGCTGCTATGTTAGCCGCATATCTTTCAGGTCTTTCTATCCGGCCTGAGTCTAAGGAATCGGTAGAAATAGCTTCGATCATGTCATTTCTCGTTGCCCTTTGGTTTATAATATTTTACTTTCTAAAAGCGGGCAGGATAGTCAGATTTATTTCTGCTCCCGTAATGGGCGGCTTTATTTCAGGCGTCGGAAGCACCATCATCATAATGCAGATCCCCAAGCTCTTTGGCGGTAATCCGGCAAGCGGAGAACTCCCGGCCCTTCTTTTAAATATCTATAATGAATTACCTGAATTCAACCTTTCCTCTGCCCTTCTGGGATTTGGAACCATAGCCATCATACTAATCTGCAAAAAAATAATACCAAATATCCCTGTACCGGCAATTATGCTGGCCATAGGTGCCCTACTGCAGCTTATTTTTCATTTTGACAGACAGGGAGTAAAGCTCCTTCCTACAGTTGAATCCGGTCTTCCAAGGATCAATTTTCCCAGTATCACTCTTTTGTTAAGATATGATATAGGTGAATTGTTAATAGAATCTCTTAGTATTTCCGTGGTCATTATGGCCCAGGCCCTCCTTGCCACAGGAAGTCTGGCCAGCCGCCACGGAGATAAGATAGATAATAACAGAGAGCTTCTGGCTTATGGGGCCATGAACTTTGCTTCCTCTCTTGTTGGATGTTGTCCTATAAACGGTTCAGTTTCAAGAAGTGGAATAGCAAACACCTTCAAAGGCGGCTCTCAGCTTATGTGTATATCAGCCTCAATTACCATGGGTTTTGTGCTTATATTCGGGACCTCAGTCCTTAAATATATGCCTGTTCCTATGCTAAGCGCCATCGTTATCACTGCCCTTATGGGAATAGTTGATTTCGGAATGCTAAAAAAGCTCTGGAAGCACAGCCGAAATGAAGCCTTTGTATTTATTGCTTCCTTTTTAGCTGTCCTCATGCTTGGAACAGTAAACGGGGTAATAGTTGGATGTCTGCTTTCCTTTGGTGAGGTTGCTGTTCAGGGTGTGGTTCCTCCCACAACCTTTATGGGACGTATACCGGGACATGGAAATTTCCACACCTTAGGTCGTAATAAGCATGCCCTTCCCATAAAAAACACGATAATATACCGCTTCAGCGGAAATTTATTTTTTGCAAATATAGACAAATTTGAAGAGGATATTTTAAATGCCATCGGGCCTGAAATACATCAGGTGGTAGTTGATGCCAGAGGCATAGGAAATATCGATATTACGGCTATAGACCGCCTGCTGCTTTTCAGTGAGGAGCTTGAAAGAAAAGGGATCAGATTCTATATCACAGAACACGACAGCTCCCTTAATGACAAGATAAGGAAGCTGGGGGGAGAAGAGCTTATAAAAAAGGGTGTTGTAAGAAGAACCATAACCCTTGCTCTTAAGGATGCCGGTCTTTTAAAGCCCTACGACCTCATAAAACCCGACAACTACGATTCCATCATTGAGATCCCGCCGGATGAATCCAGCACGGAATATGAGTGGGCTTATGGAAGCTCACCTCTTACCAATAAAGAAGGGACAAAGAAGGACTGATGAAATCTGTTATATTTCCTTATAATTCTTTGCCTTTTCACAATACTCCACTGCATTTTTAAGGATCTTCTCCTCCTCTTTTGCTTCAAGCTTTCTTACAGCCTTTCCCGGCAGTCCCATAACCAGCGAATTATCCTCTATTACAGTATTTTCGGTTACCAAAGCACCCGCGGCAATAATGCAGTTTCTTCCTATTACCGCTCCAGAAAGTAGAGTTGCATTCATTCCCACAAGGGTATTATCACCGATAGACTTACAGTGTATTACCGCATTATGTCCTATTGTAACATTATCTCCTATTGTAAGATCATGGCCAGGATCCGTGTGAAGGGTAGAATTATCCTGTACATTAGACCTTCTTCCTATCTCTATATGCCCCCCGTCAGCCCTTATTACTGCATTAAACCACACAGAAGACTCATCCTTAATTACAAGATCCCCTATCAGGACAGAGGTGGAAGAAATAAATGCCGATCCCGATATCACAGGCTTTTTCCCCCTATATTCTTTGATCTCCATTTTTAACCTCCATAAAGAAACACATAAAACAAAAAAGTGATCGGGCTGAAGTTTCCCCCTGCCCGATCTGCATAAATCCTGCTATTCAAATTTTGACTATCTCTGCCCCAAAGGGTGCCAAAGCCAGCTTTGCGATCTTAAAATACTGAAGGCCAAAGGGAATTCCTACTATTGTGATACAAAATAAACAACCCATAATGAGATTTCCCAGCGCCAGCTCCATTCCGCTTATCAAAAACCACAATACATTTACAAGAAATGACACCGCAGTATCATGATAAACTATCTCCTTACCAAAGGGCATAAAAGATATGCTGGCCATCTTAAAACACTGCTTACCGATGGGTATGCCGATAATTGTAATACACCACAGAAGTCCGGCTAACCACCAGCTCAATCCTCCCAGAAAACCTCCAAATATAAACCATATTATATTCCCTAAAAGCCTCATATTCTTCTCCTTTTACTTACCTAAAAGAGCAAGCGGGTTACAGAAATTTCTTCCTTCCTTCATTCCGTATTTAAGGTAATGCTGGTACATAACATTGGGATTGCTTGTTCCGTATGCCTTAACTACATCAGGATATGCTGCTGCATAATAATTTCCATCAAATACCATTCCGTTTGCCATTACTATAAGTCCGTTAACTGCCTTACCGCTTCCCTTACTTGCCAAAAGAGCCTGCTGCTGTAAAAGAGCCTGCTGCTGAGCCAAAGCTGCCTGCTGAGCCAAAGCTGCCTGCTGCTGTTGCTGCTGTTTTGTTATAGCTGCCTGCTGCTGTTGCTGCTGCTGTTGTTTTATTCTTTCATTCTCACGACGCAGCCTTTCATTTTCCTCAGCCTGATTTCTTGCATTTCTCTCTGCTTCTTCTCTTCTTCTTCGCTCTTCAGCCTGGCGCTGTGCATCTCTTTTAGCCTCTTCCTCAAGCTCATCAAAAGCACCAATGATAACAAGATCTGTAAGAAGATCATCCAGTTCATCATCCGTCAGATCATAATCATCCAAAACATCATCTAAAACATCATCATCTACGTCTGCCAATACAGGAACTGTTGTCATTGGTGCAATAATTGCAAATGCCAAAACTGATGACAATAAAGTTGCTACAATCTTTTTTGCTTTCATTTTCATATCTCCTTTTCCTGATCACTATTGAGACTGTCAAATACCAACCATCTCATTTATTATCATATCCTTCTCACTTTACTTTATACGAAGGCTTTAATAATATGGCTAATTTTTTTTCTTACTTATCCTCTTTTATATACAACTGCAATGCCGGGTAATCCCCCCTTAAAATATCCAGACTTAATCCACCATACATAAGAGCCCCACCTGTCAGCTTAAGACCAAGTTCCTCCACCCTGTAAAAGGAGTCCTCCTTAAGGCCGCGGAACTTTATAAAAGGAAAGGCAGAATTAACCTCCACATTTACTGCTGCTATATTCATAAGAGCTTCACTTTTATCCTCCGATACAAACTCCCAGGCAAAATAGTGGTTAGAAAAGCTTTCCTCGCTTATCCTGTAATAATCTCCCTTCTGAATGAGCTCATAATATTTATGAAAATCCCTGATCTGCTTTCCAATTGCCTTTTTCTCTTCCTCACTTAGTTTTCCCGGATCCAGTTCATATCCAAAAGTTCCTGACATAGCCACAAGCCCTCTTGTATTAAAGGGGGTACTCCTGTTAGTCTGATGATTTGGAGATACGGACACATGACTTCCCATGCTGCTTACAGGATAACCATAGGAGGTACCCTTCTGGATAGAAAGTCTGGCTATTGGATCTGTATTATCTGAACACCATATCTGCGGGCAGTAAAAGAGCATACCTGCGTCAAATCTTCCACCACCACCTGCACAGCCTTCTATCATAACCTTAGGAAAAGCTTTTTCAAGCCTGTCAAGAAGCTCATATGTCCCAAGGACAAAGCGGTGAGCAACCTCTCCCTGTCTGTCAGGAGGAAGAAGCTTAGAATAAAAATTACTTACCGATCTGTTGAAATCCCATTTTATATATTCAATATTTGCTTTATTTAAAAGCCCGCTTATACTCTCAAAAAGGTAATCCCTCACATCCTGTCTTGACATGTCTATCACCAGCTGATCTCTTGCCACCATGGGCTTACGGTCAGGATCAGTAAGAGCCCAGTCCGGATGAGCCCTGTAGAGATCAGAATCCTCGCTTATCATCTCCGGCTCTATCCATATTCCAAACTTAAGCCCCAAAGTATTTATCCTGTCAACAAGCTTTTTAAGACCTCCCTTAAGCTTATCCTCATTTACAAACCAGTCTCCCAGGCCACAGCTGTCGTTATTCCTTTTTCCAAACCAGCCGTCATCCAGTACAAACATTTCAACTCCCAGCTCTTTGGCGCTTTCTGCTAAGCCATAGATCTTTTCTTCATCAAAATCAAAATAGGCTGCCTCCCAGCTGTTTATAAGAACCGGTCTCACCATATCAATATACTTTTTATCACAAACATTTTTTCTTATTGTCTTATGAAAAGTATGACTAAGTTCATTAAAACCCTCATAGCTGTAGGTCAGTATTGTCTCAGGTGTCTGAAAGGTCTCACCCTTTTCAAGCTTCCAGGAGAAGCCCTCATCATTTATACCCATTATGACCCTCACACTACCGGTCTGATCCTTCTCTATCTCTTCCTTATGATTACCGGAATACATAAGCATAAAGCCATAACAATCCCCATTATCCTCATTGGCATTTCTGTCACAAAGGATTACAAAAGGATTACTGTGATGACTGCTCATACCCCTTTTTGAACTAAGGGTAATGGTCTCCTGACTTAGTATGTCTCTCTCAGGTCTCCTTTCCATGCAGTGTCTTCCCGAGAAATGAATGAGATCATAATTTCCAAAGGGCATATCAATACACATAGAGGATGCCTTTTCCAATTCAACATTCTCATCCGAATCATTGACTATCTTAACAGTCCTTGTTATTACATTAAACTCCTCAAAAACACCGTAGCTTAAGATGAAGGACAGGCCTGCAGTCTCATCCTTAAGCCTTACCTCAAGGCTTTCAGCCTTTGAATCATTTTCTCTTACATAAGGAAGACCCTCAAGAATATACTTACCCTTATACATCTTATGTGAGACATAGCGGGGATCAACACTTCGGCTTCCGTTTTTAAGCCTTACCTTAAGGGGACTTACTCTGTAATCCCCCACTCCAAAGCCACTGTACTCAAGAGGCATAGTATCAAAGGAACATCCTCTGTCAGCTGCCTGCTCATAGGGATTACCTGAAAAACCTCTGTCGGTTTTTTTATACCTGTAGTCCATATCACTGCTGCCCACAGGTCTTCCGTAATACAAATGTCTCAGAGCTCCCGTTTCATCTACCTTTATCTGATAAGAGCTCTTTTTTGTATTTAATATAAAAACTTTCTTTTCTTTTATATACTCTATACTCATATATCCATTCCACCTTTAACTAAAGTTACCCTGCCCACTTTCAAAATACAGGATAATTCTATCATTCCCTTTACCCTTTATCAATGGTCCTAAGTCCGTTTTGATTTTTTGAAAGGCTGGGAAAGCTGATGACGAAGGCTATAGAATCATTCAGGTATTCTATGTTAAGCTTCCATTTAAAGGTATCCACAACCTCCTTAGCTATGGAAAGGCCAATACCATACCCCTTTTTCTGACTGTTATGAGACTCGTCCTCTCTGTAAAAACGTTCAAAGAATTTGGAATAATCCACGTTTTTCCCTTCTTTATAGGAATTGGATATCCTCAGGGTGCACCTTGTACCCTTTACAGTTTTAAGGGTAAGGATGGTAACTCCTTCAGGATCACAATACTTTGCCGCATTGTCCAAAAAAATCGTAACAAATTCACTTATGGTTTTACTCTCCCCCATTACAACTATCCCCTCTTCCACGTAATAATCAAAGGCTATCTTTTTTGAGGAGAAAACCTGACTGAAATTTTCCACTGCATCCCTTGTTATGTCTGATATATTTACCTCCTGTAAGCTGCCAAGAACATCCTGTTCATCGAGCCTTGCCAGAGTAACAAGCTCCGAAACCAGACCGTTTAGCCTCTCAATTTGGCGGATATTGCTCTCTGTCCACTTACTCTTGCCGTTCAAAGCCTCTATCATTTCCGTATTTGCGGAGATAACAGCTAAGGGAGTCTTCAATTCGTGACTTGCATTCGTTACAAATCTCTTCTGCCGCTCCATATTCTCTATATAGGGTCGAACCTCCCTCTCGGAATATGCAGACAGCATTACAAAAAACAAAACAAGAATTATAAATCCCACCATACACATATATAGGGATATTTCAGAGATCATCCAGATCCTTGATGATATATCCATAAAAACTATAATGTTGGGTTTATCCGTAAATTCCTTTTTTTTATAATGATAAACATTGGCTCCATCCTTAAATCTTCCTGATTCCCCTCTCTTTTTCAGAACCTTAAGAGCTATGCGCCTTGCATCTCTGTCCCTTATAGTCATAATATAACTGGTATCTGTGCTCAGCATCTTATTATCATCATCGTATTGAACCACAAAATACCTTGTCTCGTATCGCATCTCCTTTCCGAGACGTATTATACCATTTTGAATATCATATTCCGGATCCTCTAAATCCTCTTCATTAACAGGTATGGTTCCTTCGTTCTCAATGATAAGATCCAGGATATCATCGATCTGCTCATTTATTCTCCCTATTGCCAGAAAATAAACGAAAAGAGAGACCAGGATGATAGCTGATAAGAGTATAGCCATGGACATGCCTATAAATCTTCTTCTAAGCTTTTTTATCATGGATCCTTATCCTCCTTCCCTCTTTTTTGACTTTATGCTCAGCCTTGTAAATGGATCATATATTTATCAGACTCATCTGTCTCTATTACAAGCTTTGCACCGATGGATTTAAGCTTTCCCTGCAAAAAGGATATATACATATCCACTATCTCGATATCTTCATCTTCATCCTTCCACACATGGTCATAAATCTCCGTTCTTGCAAAACCCTTACCGGGATTGTGCATGAAAAGCTCCATCATCATAGCCTCCTTGGACGCAAGCCTGATGGAATTCTTAGAGGACAGAGTCCCTGTTTTAGTATCAAATTTCACATCCTCAAGAATAAGTACATCCGAATGATAATCAGAGTTTCTTCTTGTCATAGAGCGGACTCTCGCTAACAGCTCCCCCATCGCAAAGGGTTTTGTCAGATAATCATCTGCTCCTGCATCCAATCCCCTTATTCTGTCCTCCACCTCTGTTTTTGCCGTCAGCAATAAAATCGGGGTAATATTTCCCGACTTTCTTATCTCGCCTAAGGCCTCAATTCCGTCCATTACAGGCATCATAATGTCCATAAGTATGGCATCATAGGCATTATCAAAAGCCTTATCGACTGCCTCTCTTCCGTTAGCTGCCACCTCAACATTATAACCGTTATGCTCAAGGTAAGCAGATACCACCTCTGAAAGATCCGGCTCATCCTCTACTAAAAGTATCTTCATAATATAATCCTCACCTTAATATCATGTTTCTTATAGTCTGCATTGAAACATCACAAGCTGCCAGCTCTTCTGCACAACGTTTTAACTCGCTGACTATAAGATGCTCATTTTTTATATCCTTTTTATATTTAAGTTCATGCTCAAGAGCTGCCCAGGAGTCCATGGCTATAGTCCTTATCTGTATCTCCGCAAAGAATTTTCCGGGATTGTTTCCGTCCACATCCAAAAAAGGCTCCATAATCTCTATTATCATATGATAGCTTCTGTATCCATTGGGCTTTGCCTTATCTATATAATCCTTTTCCCTGACCACCTTACAGCCCTTAAAGCCTCTTATCATTTCAGCTACCTTATAAACATCATCAACAAAGAGACAGACGACCCTTACACCTATTGCATCATGTATCTCTCTTAAAGCGTTGTAGGTATTGGCTGAGAGCCCACGTCTTTCAAGCTTTTCCAGCATGCTGTCCGGAGATTTGATCCTGATGCTCAAATGCTCAAAAAGCTTCATTATCTTATCTCCGCTCTCCCCACATTCAACTTCATCATTCCAGGTATCTCTGTCTGCTCTTTCCCCCCCGGTCTCCAAAAGCCTTTTTTCAAGATCTTCAGCCGTATATTTCAAAGCCTCATAATATTTTCCGTATATATTTTCACAGGAGCTTTTATAGTCATTTTCAAGCCCTGTTTTCTTCTCACTTTCTATTACTTTATCCATCCCTATATCCTTATGCTCCCTCCGCTTACAGCCTCCATTAACCTTATCCAAGAGACATTTTCAACTTACAATCCGCATAATTATACCAAACCCCTATTTAAATCTCAACCTTGTATGTCAAAAGAGCGACATATAAGGATCCCTTATTTTGTGACTTTTTAATCCCGCAGGTACCGGGCTTGAACCCGGCACCTGCGAAAAGCTTAACCCACCACCTGAAGGTGGTGGGTTATCTTTTTGATTTATATATTACAAGAAAAAAGGGACATTTTTTCCAACATGATCGTTTCCAAAACATCCCTTTTATGTAAAGCACTAAATATTATATTTTAATGATCTATTTCTGATAAAGCTCTGAGATAAATTCCTTCATCATATCCCTGTCATCACTCTACATTTATTGTACAGGTATCGGTGAAGCCGCCGTCCTCGGTAGTGATGGTAACTAATGCGGAAGCTCCTGACTCAGCTGTCTTTGCAACCGTAACTCTTCCCTTGTTATTTACTGTTACCACACTTTCATCAGAGCTTGAAAAGCTGACATTCTTATTGGCAGGAGCTACTTTTTCCGGATCCCAGCTAAGACTGTACTTAAGATTAGCGCTCTTTCCGGCCTTAAGGCTTAAAGATTCATCTCTTATATCAACACCTGATATATTTGACTTGATCACCACACTGCAGCTTGCTTTCTTATTTGTAAGAGGGTTGGTTGCAGTGATCTTTACTGTTCCTGTGGTCAATGGCCTAACCACTCCATTAGCTACTGTTGCTATGCTCTCATTACTGCTTGTCCAGTTAATATAAGAATACTGATCCTTGCTTGCATCGGTAAGCTCGGTAACATTTTTGATCACCTTATTTGAAAGTGTTGCAAAAGCACTAAGTGAAACAGAATCCTTTACTCCGGTTGTTACTCTGCTGCTGCTGAGCTTGATCTTGCTGACAGGATAGTAGGATGTAACCTTAAACTCTTTTGAAATATTACTTCCGTCTGTTGTTTTTACAGTGATAACAGCACTTCCTTCTCCAACTGCCTTAACAACTCCGGACTTTGAAACCTTTGCCACGCTTTCGTCATCACTTACACATTCAAAGGTCTTATTAAGCGCCGATCTGTTGGTTACCGAAGGCTTTAAAGCTATAGACTTTCCTGCTGCAATAGTTGCGCTTTCACTTGCTATGGTGATACCCTTAACTGCCTCTCCGACCTTGATAGTAGCGGTAGCCTTCTTACCATTGTCTGTGGTTACAGTAAGCTTTGCGCTGCCTGCCTTCAGAGCTTTAACAGTTGCCTCATAAGGATTATCTTCACTTTCTTCTACTGTAAGAACACTTTCATCGCTGCTTGCCCAGCTTACTGTGCTAAAGCTTTCTGCCGCTGCAGGAATCAATGCTGCTGAAGCAGTGATCTCACTTCCGATACCTAACTTGCAGCTTCCGCTTTTAGCGCTGTCATTTATGATAAAGCTAATGCTTACTTTCTTTGCTGCAGCCTTTTCCTTGGATGTAACCGTAACCTTTACGGAGCAGGTCTTAGTAACATTTCCGTCTGACTCTGCCTTAATAGTTATAGTAGATGTTCCCTCCTTTTGGGCAGTTATATCAAAGACTCCTGTTTCACCGCTCTTTTCTACGCTTGCCACAGATTCGTCACTGCTTGCAGCTGAGATCTCAAGATTTGTTACATCTGAAGGTGCATAGGTTGCTTTTATGGTAGCTTCAGTGTCAGGAACCATTGTTAAGCTTGATGCATCTGCCTTAAGGGATGTAAGGGGTACATAAACGCTTACCTTACAAGAAGCGCTTACATTGCTTCCATCGCAGGCCCTGGCTGTTATGGTTGCGCTTCCTGCACTTATTGCATAAAGCTTTCCGTTTTCAACCGAAACAACGCTGTCATCTGAGGATGTCCACTCCAGATCGGTATTGGCTCCGTCATCTGCTGTTACACTGGCTTTAATTGTAGCACTTGCTCCCTTTTTAAGTGCTGTCTCTAGAGTACTTAAGGTTATGGATTTTACTTTAGGTGTATCTTCCTCCTCTGATCCCTTGCTGACAGTAACAGTACAGCTTGCGCTTACATTACTTCCGTCGGTTGCGCTTGCAGTGATAACCGCGCTTCCCTCGGATATAGCCGTGACAAGTCCGCTTGAGCTTACTGTTGCTACGGATTCATTGTCTGATGTCCAGGTAAGAGTAGAGTTTGTAGCATTTGAAGGGCTTACACTTGCACTAATAGTTGATGTGTTACCTGTTTTTAAGGAAAGTGTGGTCTTATTAAGACTTATGCTTTCAACCTTCACTTCACTTTCAGAGGACTGCCCCACGGAACAGCTGCAGCTGCTGTCATAATCCGGTGATGCAAACAAAAGAAAGCTTGCATTATATGGCAGTGTCTCCTCAAAAATACTGCTTCCGCTCTTTGTTACCTTGAAAACTGATCCGGCAGTGTAGCTTGAGCTTCCGCCCTGGGAAGGACCTGCGGCAAAGGCTGTAAGATTATTAAAGGGCTGTTGTCCTCCACCTCCGGGACCCTGCTGGCTTGAACCTGTACTATAGTAGTTACTTGTGTTTTTAGGTTTTGATTCACCCATACTATCACAGCCTGTCAGAAAGACGGTTGCTTTTGTATCGGCAAGAGTAAAGCCGTCATTTGTATCTATAGGTGAATTATCTCCGCTTGTCTGGCCGAAAACATAGGTATTTCCACCCTCTATATCCAGTGCGCCGTTACAGTCTATTCCATCTCCGGAAGCCTTATATGTAATTGTCTTAGTGCTATCCCCGGAGGCCAGCTTAATGCTTTTTGAATTTTCACTGTCTATATAAACCTTAACATTTCCGCTGTAAATGTTTGTATTATTCCCGCTTGAGTTGGAAGTGCTGACCTTTTTATAATTATAGTCCTCATTATCAGTACTTTCGTAATAATATACTAATGACTTTGAGGTTGTATTTATTCCGTCATCATTTGATTTTACTGTTATGGATGGTCCTTCAGAAGATCCGCTCTCACCAATATTAATAGTCTTTGCCTCAACGCCTTCATATGCGTCATTAATATTTATTACAGAACTTCCTGTGATATTGATCTCACCTGCTGCAGTGATACCGTCATCCCCTGCAGATATGCTTATCTCTCCACCACTTATATCTATTGTATTATTTGAAGAAATACCATCATCCGGAGAGCCTATGAAATAAACACCGTTTCCGGCTGCTGAATACCCGCTTGTGGTAACTGAATTAGCCTTAATACCGCTTGACAGAGTATTTATCTCAAGCTTTCCTCCGGAAATATTGATGCTTCCGGATGCCTCTGTAGTTACAGGATCTGTCAGAGAGCTGCTGTTGTCATCAGCTATGGTATATCCGTAATATGCGGTCTTTCCCTTGGTTCCGGCCTTTAGCGCCTTATGGCTTCCTGTGTCCTTTACAACATACTCTACTTTTTTTGTACTGTTTTCTTCATAAATGACATTTCCGCTTGCACTGTAGCTTTTACCGCTCACATAATAAGAGTCGGCCGCATTTTCAAAGAGGGTTTTTATATATATGTCTCCACCCTTTATATTTATATTTTCAGCCTGTATACCATCATCATAGCTTAATATATAGACATCTCCGCCGTTTAAGTTTACTGATCCATCTCCATTTTCATCATCATAATCACGTTTAGCCTTAAGGGCGTCTCCACCGCTGACTATCCTCAAACCTGAGCCGGTATTAACATTTATTGTTCCGTTCTTTGCTTTGATACCGTCTCCTCCACAGGATATATATATGCTTCCTCCGTTGAGATCAGCTGTTCCACCTGCGGAATCATAACCTATTTTTATTCCGTCTGCGGGATCTAAGCCGGCTTCCTTTGCGGCATCTATTGTTTCATCGCTCATCTTGTCAACCATATCCAGCTTTCCTGTTCCGGCAACTGTAAGCTTACCGTCT
>JAILBX010000146.1 GCA_024680675.1 Lachnospiraceae bacterium
ACTTGGTTTCAAGGCTCACATGGGGGCAGGTTCCATTACCTCAAATGTAAAGGCCGATAAAAAGAATGTTGTTATCAAGGGTAAGGATTTTAATATCGAAACTAATCTTAAGAAGGTAGGAGCCATGCTTGGAGATTACTGCGATATAGGATGTAACAGTGTGTTGAATCCCGGTACAGTTGTGGGAAGAAAAACAAATATATATCCATGCTCCTGCGTAAGAGGAGTTGTACCTGAGGATTCCGTATATAAGTCAAAAACTGAGATCGCTGGAAAAATATATGAATAAAAATGAATTTAAAGAACTGGTAAAGGATCTGGTCTTTCTCGACGGAGCAACCGGTACGAACCTTACTAAGGCAGGTATGCCTGCAGGGGTTCAGCCGGAAAAATGGATACTTGATAATCCGGAGATATTAAAGGGACTGCAAAAGGAATTTTTTGATGCCGGCTCCAATATTGTTCTTGCACCGACCTTTACCGCAAATCGTATAAAGCTTTCTGAATATGGTCTTGAGGATGATATTGTCAATATAAATAAAAGACTTGTGGAGATCACAAAGGCCGCAAGAGAGGAGAGTATCAATAAAAGCTCCAAAAAGTTTATTGCAGCCGATATCTCCATGACCGGAAAACAGCTAAAGCCCCTTGGAAATATGGACTTTGAAGAGCTTGTGGATATATATAAGGAACAGATATCCATACTGGCTCCTCTTGTGGACCTGATCTTTATTGAAACCATGATGAGCCTTGAGGAGACAAGGGCGGCTCTTATTGCCGCAAGGGAGACCTGTGAGCTGCCTGTACTTTGTTCCCTAACCTTTGATGAAAGCGGACGTACCCTTTATGGTACGGATCCTAAAACTGCCATGGCTGTGCTTCAAAGTCTGTCGGCGGATGCGGTTGGATGTAATTGCTCTGTAGGACCGGACAAGCTTTTAAAGGTCATAGAAGAAATGGCTGAAATAGCCAATGTTCCCATAATTGCCAAACCAAACGCCGGTCTTCCAATACTGAAGGAGGATAAAAGTACAGGCTATTCGGTAGATCCCCTTGATTTTACTGATGAAATGTTAAAGATCATAAAGGCGGGAGCCGGCATCATCGGTGGCTGCTGCGGGACCGAGCCCGCTCATATAAGGACTCTTATAGAAGCCTGCAGGGATTTAAAGCCCCAAAGAAAAGATGCAGGGAAAAAGAGATATCTGTCATCCTCAAGGAGAACCCTTGTATTTGACCTGGATTCACCCTTTATGGTGGTGGGAGAGAGGATCAATCCCACAGGTAAGAAAAAGCTTCAGGAGGAGCTTAGAAATTCGGAATTTAATATGGTTCATGACTTCGCCATAGCACAGGAGGAAGGCGGAGCCAGCCTGCTTGATATAAATGTGGGTATGGGAGGCATTGATGAGAAGGAAACTCTGAAGAAGGCTATTGAAGAAGTAAGCATGGCTGTGAACCTGCCGCTTGTTATAGACTCCTCAAATATTGAGGCTATGGAAGCTGCATTAAGGCTTTATCCGGGAAGGGCTTTGGTAAATTCCATATCCCTTGAGTCAAAGAAGATAGATGAGCTTTTGCCCATAGTAAAAAAGTATGGAGCCATGTTTATCCTGCTTCCCCTTTCTGATGAGGGACTGCCTAAGGATCTTTCCGAGAAAAAAAGTATAATCTTAAAGGTTATTGAAAAAGCTAAAGAATTGGGCTTTACAGATGAGGATATTATTGTGGACGGACTTGTTCAGACTGTGGGAGCCAATTCAAAAGCAGGGCTTGAAACCCTTGATACCATAAGATTTTGTCATGATGAGCTTAAATTGCCTACCATCTGCGGTCTTTCAAACATTTCCTTTGGTCTTCCCGAAAGGATCAATGTAAATACCGCCTTTTTGGATATGGCGATAATGCAGGGACTTACCATGGCCATCATGAATCCCTCTCAGACAGCCCTGGTCTCTTCGGCTTTTGCCTGTGATCTGCTCCTTGATAAAGAGGGAGCTGACATAAGGTATATAGACTATGTGAATTCCCTTGAAAAGACTGAAGTTGTAAAAACAGTAAAAAGCTCAAAGCCTCTTGAAAAAGCGGCTCCCGACAAGGCCTCTGAGGCTGATGAGATCTTTGAATGTGTGCTTTCGGGGTCAAAAAACAGGATCATAGATAAAACAAAGGATGCACTTTCAGGGGGAAGAAAGGC
Source organism: Lachnospiraceae bacterium (assembly GCA_024680675.1). GTDB lineage: Bacteria > Bacillota > Clostridia > Lachnospirales > Lachnospiraceae > UBA2868. The sequence goes on from JAILBX010000146.1 coordinate 2,198, forward strand.
AAAAAGCATACTTGATGAGTCTCTTATACCGGCCATAAATGAGGTTGGAAAGCTCTTTGAAAGCGGCAGATACTTTCTGCCTCAGCTTATAAAGAGCGCCGAAGCCATGTCCGCTTCAATTGCTCTATTGGAGCCACTGCTTAAGGAGGATAAGGACGATAAGATTTCCGTAACCATTGTTATAGCCACAGTTAAGGGTGACATCCACGATATAGGCAAAAACCTGGTGGCTCTTATGTTGAAAAATTACGGCTTTAATGTCATCGATCTTGGTAAGGATGTTCCGGGAGAGGACATTATAGCTGCCGCTGAAAAATATGATGCTGATATAATCGCTCTTTCGGCCTTAATGACTACAACCATGACCCAGATGGAAACCGTTGTAAATATGGCCAGGGAAAAGAAGCTTAAAGCAAAGATAATAATCGGAGGGGCAGTGACCACAGGGGATTATTGTGAGCTTATAGGGGCAGACGGTCATTCAAAGGATGCCCAGGAGGCTGTAATATTAGTTCAAAAGTTGATGAAACTTATTTCATAACGTGATATAATACATATATTATGAGCTAAAATGGCTTAAGTAATGGGTGGTCAAAAATAATTAGAAAAGGAAGGTATTCATTATGGCAGATGAAAACAATGTTACACAGGGTAATGATACACAAGGTAACTCAACCCAAAGTGAAGTTACCCAGAATAATGTCAGTCAGGCAAACACCGGCCAGAGCAATGTTTCAAACAGCAATCCCTTGCCGGGAAATGACCCTTTTGCAACAGCAGGCATGACAAAGGAGCAGTATACAGAATACCAGAATAAGAAGATCCTCGATGGAATATCTGATGCAGATACCAAATCATTGGCTTCTTTACTGGTGGATATTAAGAATAAAAGCGAAAAAGAGCTTAGCTTAATGAGGATTCAGACTACCATAGCGATCATTTCGTCGGTATTGTCTCTTATCATAGTGATATGCCTGGCAGTAGCTGTGGGATCTGTGGTTCCTAAGATAAACGGAATAGTTGCAAGTGCCAATGCAGTTATAAAGCAGGCTGAAGGAATGCTGACAAATGCTGAGGATCTTGTGAATAATGCTACTAAGATCTCAAATGATGTGGCAGCCATAGATATTGATGCTATGGTAAAGAACATTGATGAGCTGGTGGTTACAGGTCAGGAAAAGATCATAGAGGTTACAGATCAGGTTTCCCAGATCGATATGGATGTTTTAAACAATGCTATAAAAGAAATTTCATCCATTGATGTGGATAGTGTAAACAAAACTATTGCAGAAGCCTCAAATATAGATATGGAATCTCTGAACAGGGTTATTGCCCTTGCCTCTGCTATAGATATAGATGCAATAAACAAAACCGTTAACGAGATCTCCTCTATAGACATGGATGGTATCAATAAGACCGTCAATGAGGTGGCAGCTGTTGATGTTTCAGGAATAAACAAGACCATCAAGGAATTATCATCCATTGATATGGCAAG
>JAILBX010000247.1 GCA_024680675.1 Lachnospiraceae bacterium
TATAACAGATAAAGGTAAGGAGAGCATCTGTAATCAAGGGATTGATAGATACCTGTTTACAGGTGCTTTTTATATAATGACGGAGGTGAATATGGATATAAGCAGTTTAGGTGGCGTGGCAAGTGCCTACAGTTTTGCAAATCAGATCAGGAATAAGTCGGTTTCATCATCGGATTTTGCAATCGCGCCAAACATTCTGTAGCAGATGGCTAATGATCCGGAGAAGGCGGCTTATTATGAGAAGAAAATACAGGAGCATTTTGATTCTTTGACGGCAACAGAAATGTTTTTAGCCTCTCATAATTTAAGAATGACCTCAAGTGGGGTGACAATTCATGAGGATGGTATCGTAACATATTATCTAAGTTCGGAGGAAACGCCTGAATATAAAACAAAGGTTGAGGCAGATCATAAAGCCAAGAGAGAAAAAGCTAAAGAAAGACAGGAAAGTATTGAGCACAGCCGGGAGGCCGCAGATGTACGCAGGCGTATTCAGGAAGAAATCTATCACAGAAGAAGTATAGAAGCTGCGCTAAATGAGCATATGCTTGGCACGGGGATATTTGCTTCTGGAGATACCCCCGAAAGCATGATAGCAGCTTTATCAAATCTGTTATGGCTAAGACTTCGGTGGATAAAGGTTCGAAAGTTAATAGCGGGACTGTTACCGGTGAAAAGGATTCCTTTATATATAAATCAAAAAGATAACCCACCACCTTCAGGTGGTGGGAGAAGCTTTTCGCAGGTGCCGGATTCAAGCCCGGTACCTGCGGGATTGCGAAGCAATCTGATTTATAACGAGCAAATTGCGAAGAAATTTGCGAGGTTGACAGTTTGGTATAAATTGTCAAAAGTCAGGAGATTAACCTATAGAGGATCAGCCAGGCAGTCGTGACAGAAAGCGACCAAAAGCCGGCTGCTTTGCTGAAAAGAAAATGAAAGCAAGAGAATATCAAGGGGATTATGGAAAAATTTCATGGAGAGAAATCTGATCATTTGGATCATATAAAAAAGAGAAGCGGGGTGGACGTATATCTTGTGAACGTTCCGCCGGGTGTACCAAACGTACCGTCTTTGGCCTTTGGAATACTGAAGCCTGCAGCACAAGAGGCCGGCCTTTCAGTAAAGGTTCTTTATGCCAATTTTATGTTTGCCAATTTTATAGGTATGGAAAATTATCTGGTCCTTGATTACTGGGCAAATGTTACCCTGCAGCTGGTTGAGATCATCTTTCAGCCCTATGCCGGATACAGTTCATACGCTACCATAGATGAGATAGAGGATTTTTTTCTTAAGACATATGGACAGAGCAGAGGCGATTTCAGTAAGCTTAAGGAGATAATCCTTAAGGCATGGGAGCATATGGATGAATATCTGGACAGTGTATGCGAAAGGATCCTTGCAGATGATCCGGGGGCAGTGGGATGCTCCTATGGCCTGCAGCAGGCAAATGCCTGCTTTGCGATCCTTAAAAGGATCCGTGAGAAAAGACCGGATATTGTTACCTTTATGGGAGGCAGCTGTTGCGGTGAAAGTGCAGGCCAGGCAATAGTTGATCATATGCCACAGGTGGATTATGTATTCTGCGGAGAGTCGGATGATGTTTTCGGGCCTGCCTTGAAACTTATGCTGGAAGGAAATATAAGAGAGCTAAGGCGGACTATTCCCTGTGTGCTGACAAAAGGCGGGGAAGTGTCTACACATGCTATGGCAGTTATGGACGATATCCCATATCCGGATCATGATGATTTTTTTCTTCAGTTCAAAGAGTCAGGAATGGATCGGTATTATAAGCCTGTTCTACCCATGGAATCCTCCAGAGGCTGCTGGTGGGGCTGTAAGAAAAAGTGCAATTTCTGTGGACTTCATAACAGCCCTAAGCTTCTTGAATATCGTAAAAAGAAGCCGGTAAGAACCGCAGAGGAAATGCTTTATCTTTCCGAAAGATACAATACAAAGGAGTTTATTTTTTCCGACTGTATCCTTGATATGAATGATATAAAGGAATTCCCGAAACTTTTTGGTGACCGGGGATACGGTATCTATGCTGAGATAAAGAGCAACATGAGCCGCTATGATCTGGACTGCCTTAAGCAGGCCGGCTTTATTTGGCTTCAGCCGGGAATAGAATCTATACAGGATGATATCCTTTGCCATATCAATAAGGGAAACAGAGCTATAAAACACATTGAAATGCTGAAATATGCAACAACTATCGGACTGACCTGTTTTTGGAATATGATGACAGGTTTTCCTAAGGAGGATGCAGGCTGGTATGAAGAAACAATGGAGATCATGCCGCTTATACATCATCTTCATCCACCTAAGATCAACACATTTGTCTATCAACGAAATTCCTATTTTACAACCCACAGGGAAGAGTATGGAGTAAGCTTACATAAAGCTGATTTTTACGAGTATTATTTTGGTAAGGACCGGGAATTTTTGGAAGACTTTGCCGAATTTTTTGAGGATCCGGAAAGGAAGATGCCCTACCATGAGAAGCTTGAAGTGGCCATCAATGAATGGAACAGGGCCTGGAATGAAGGAGAGACGGTCACATATTTTGTGGACAGGGGCTTTATGGGAGTCTTTGACAACAGATCCTGCGCACCTCAAAAGAGGGTCGTGCTCACCGGACTCAAAAAAAGTATATGCCAGGCGGCAGAAAGCGTGATAAGCAGGGGAAAGCTATATGAAGCATTAAAGGAGTACGGGAAGGAAGAAATAGATACTGCTATCGCAGAGCTTAAGGAATCAAAGCTTTTGCTGCAGATAAAGGATGAGCTCTTGTTTTTGGCATTGCCCAAAGAAAAAATTGAACGTGAAAAAAAGAAGGTCTGCAGTATTGCCACAGTTGTTAGAGCTAAGACCTGACAGATCTGAAGATACAGGAAAGTTGTCACACCTTATCAGGCAGAAAGGGGGATATATCAATGGAGGATGGATTAAAAGGAAATTCAAAAATATTTATCAGGGACTATAAGCTTCCGGATGACGGGACTGAGAATATCAAAAAGATGATCAAGGTAGTTCCCTCGGGTTTTTGGCTCATACTCGCAGGGGGAGTAATGCTGCTTGCTCTTTTTATTTTCTGGGGCTTGAATGGAAAGATCACACGGACTATGCCTGCAAGCGGAATATATCATCCCGGTGCGGCCATATGCGGTGAGGTGATATCCTTTGTGCCGATTGAAAAGGGAAAGAGTCTGGAAAATGGTATGAGGGTGACCCTGTATCCGGTAGGAAAGGATCAGCAGGAATACGGGCATATGACCGGAACCATAACCTATGTGGATCCCTACGTTACAAGTGAACAGGGTATGATGGGCTATTTAGGTGATGCGTCGGTTGTGAATGTATTTTTAGGACAGGGGCCCGTAATGGCTGTGGTCGTAGACCTTGACAAGGATACAAGTACCCAAAACGGATTTTTCTGGAGCAATAAAAGAGGTGGTACGGTGAAATTAAATGACGGAACATGGATGACCATGTCTGTGGAGTTGGAGTCACTCACCCCCTTGGATTATGCATTCCCGGACTTTAATGAAGATAACTGAGTTGCGGATATAACGGAAGCAGTAAATGGTCGCAAAGACCATCTGCAGATTAAGGAAAAGATAAGCTATGAGTAAATTGGGACACAGGCGAAGAAAGGTACCGACCATACTGCAGGTTGAGACATGCGAATGCGGTGCAGTTTCTCTTGCCATGATACTTGCATATTTTGGAAAACACGTATCCATAGAGGACATAAGATATCAGTGCGGAGTTACCCGTGATGGAAGTGATGCCGCCGGTATGGTAATGGCTGCAAGACATTATGGTCTTGAGGCAAAAGGCTACAGAAAAAGTATAGAAAATCTCAAAGAAATAACCTTCCCGGCCATCGTTCACTGGGATTTTGTCCATTTTGTGGTACTTGAGGGGATAAAGGGCAGGACCTACTACATAAATGATCCCGCCTGTGGGAGACGAAAGCTATCTCTGGAAGAATTTGAAAAAGCATATACCGGGGTTGTCCTCACCTTCGAAAAGGGAGAAGACTTTGTAAGGGATAAAAAACCAAAGTCTATTCCCAAGATGGTAAGAGAGCGACTTTTTATGGACACAAAAGCTACTGCCTACATTGTTATAGCAGGCATACTTCTTGTGATACCGGGAGTGGTGATCCCCATGCTTACACAGGCCTTTATAGATACCATCATTCTTGAAAATGATAAATCCATGCTATATGAAGTGCTGTCTGCAATAGCACTTGTGTATGGATATAAGATCCTCTTTTCATTCCTTAAATCCACAATACTGGCTAAGCTGCAGCTTAAATTATCCCTTATTACAAATTATCAGCTTATGTACAGGATATTGAGACTTAACGGGAATTTTTATGAACAGAGGCAGGCCGGAGAGCTGGCTAACAGAACAGATAATAATAATCAGGTGAATTCCTTCCTCGCAGGAAACTTTGCAAAGGCCCTGATCGATCTGTTTGAGTCATTTTTTTATCTTCTTCTTATGATATCCTACAGCAAGGTGTTGACCATTATCGGAATGGCAGGGGTTCTTATAAATATCATATTCCTCTTTGTAATAGCAAAACCCCTTGAGACTATGAATATTAAATATCTGATCGATCAGGGAAAGCTAAGCGCTTCACTGTGTGCAGGTTTATCCGTTGCGTCAACTATGAAGGCTAATGGTGCAGAGGATGAAAGTGCCATGCGTATGCTAAACAGCTATGCTAACACTACAGATTCTGATCAGCGTTTAGGAAGAGCGAGACAGATACTGGGGGCTCTGCCCGGATCCATATCCCGGATCGTAAGCATAGTGATTTTGCTGGTTGGAGGTATCTTCATTATGAACGGAGACTGTACTACAGGTACGCTTACCGCTTTTGGCATGCTTTTGGGATCATTCTCGGAGTCAGTCAATGATATAATTTCAATGGTGCAGAGTGTACAGACAATGAAAGCAAATCTTGCAAGAGTAAGAGATATAATGTCAGCCGATTCGGAAATACGCTATATGATCCCGGATGAGGATTTTGCCATCAGAAGATTCAGCGGAGAGATAACAGTAAAGGATGTGGTATATGGTTATAATCCGTCAATGCCTCCTACCATAAGTGATATAAATCTTCATGTAACTCCGGGTTCGAGGCTTGCAATAGTGGGGGCATCAGGCTGTGGAAAGAGCACCCTGGGCAAGATTATAACGGGACTTCTGACCCCATGGAGCGGCGATATAGTATATGACTGCCCAATTAATGAGATACCCCAAAGTATCTTTAATGAAAATGTCTGCGTGATCAACCAGAATGCAGTAATATTTTCCGGTACGGTAAAGGATAATATAACCTTCTGGAATAAAAACTATTCCGACAGGGACATAATGGAAGCACTAAAATGCGCCGATGCGGTAAGCCTGATAGACAGCCTTCCGGGGGGACTGAATTATCGCCTTGAGGAAGGGGGCTCCAATCTTTCGGGAGGCCAGAGGCAGAAAATACAGATCGCAAGAGCTATACTCAAGAATCCGGCATTGATTTTAATGGATGAGGCTACCAGTGCCCTTGATGCTATCACCGAAAAGAGGATCATGGAGAATATCAGATGCAAAGACTGCACCTGCGTGATCATTGCTCACAGACTTAGTTCTATAAAGGATGCTGACCTGATCCTTGTTATGGATAAGGGAAGGATAGTAGAGCAGGGAAATCACGACCAGCTGATGGCATATAAGGGCATGTACAAAGAATTGGTAGGGTAATGATCATGAATATTTATGAGGTAAAAAACGGGCATAGGATAATGCCAAGGAATGAAGGAATATCATATAAGATCCGATCGGGAGCAGCTTTTATTTCACTCCTGCTTGCATATGAAGATGGCAGGATGCTGAACAGAAGGACAATAGGCACAGCAGGTGAGGGCGTTATTGTTCCCGGATATGCAGAAGAAAAGCTCTATAATGATCAAAAGCTTATAGCCCATCTTCTTATAGAGCCCAAAAATTTTCTGGTGATCGAGGAGCTGCCATTTGAGGAAGCTCATAAAAGTGAATTTCTTGACAATATGGGATATGAAGGCGAGGATTATGAGAATCGGATAAGTAAGTCGGATATGTATGATTATCTGATCCATGATTATTTCTTTTTAGAGGAATTAAAGAGTGAACAGATAGAAAAGAATATTGAAAGGCATAAGGCCAACTGCAAGAGCCAGGAAGAGATAATAGTATCCGCATATAATCTTAGCCGCAGGAGAAATCCGGATGCAGATATTCTGGAAGATGATATTTTGTATCAGGGAGTGGAATTTTTGGCTAAAAAGATGGATCTTACCCTGGCTCCCATAGACAAGATAAAGAGAGCCTCCAAGGATAAGGTAACCCTGCAGGGGATAGCAAGGTGTTCGGGATTTTTGTGCAGAGAGGTAGAGCTTGAGCCTAAGTTTTACAAAGAGGAGATCAGCCCCCTTATTTGCTTTACAAAGGATGATGGACGACCTATAGCCATATATCGGAATATATTCGGACGCAAGTACTGTTATGATCCTGCAAATCGTGAGGTAAGGAAGCTTACTGCCAGATATGCGGAGAATATAAGCAAAAAAGCTTACTGTATCCACAGACCCTTAAATGATGACAGGCTTGATATCAGAGCTTTAATAAAGTTTGGCATGAAGGAGTTTCATATAGGGGACATGCTGGTGACTCTTTTGGCAATGTTTCTTGTTGCCAGAGTAGGGATAGAGGTAAGTAATCTTCATGCAGCTTTATATGACAGCATAATACCCCAGGGGAGCGTCAACAATCTGGTGAACTACGGAATGATACTTCTTGGCTGTACCATTGGGAGTCTCTTCTTTTCCATAGCTCAGAATATAGCCGCTTTTAGACAGGATAACAGGATAAAGTATTCTCTTCAGGCTGCGATCTATAACAGAGTATTTCACATGCCGGAGAAGTTTTACAGAAATCACGAATCCGGTGAACTGGCCTACCGTGCAGGAACGGCTGCATCGAGCTATTATACTGTATACAGCACGGTAACGACGATCCTTTTGTATCTTTTATTTGCAGCCATCTATTTTGGAAAGATGCTTAAGTACTCTGATGAATTTGCAAAAGCAGGAATGTTTTTTGCAGTGGCCGGTATCGGACTTACTATCCTTATAAATCAGCTTTATATCAAATACCGAAGAAGGCAGTCAAACATCATGGGCAAGATAAAATCATATCTTTATCAGACCTTTTCCGGAATTGATACCATCAGAGCCATGGGAGCCGAGGATGCTGCACTGTATGAATATATGGACAGGGCTTCCGAGTGGAGCATTACTGATTTCAAATACGGAGTGGGAGACAGGATATCTGAGGTGGTAAGCATTGCAGTGACCTGCCTGGCAACCATAGTCATATATGATGAAATGGTAAATGGTAATGCGGTCATTTCTACCGGTGTGTTTATTGGTTTTACATCTATATATACCTGCTTTACACAGGCCATGACAACCATAGCAAGACAGATAGCAGAGCTTTACTCCATGCTTCCTATGCTTAAGAATTCAATGGAGATATTGCAGACTGCACCGGAGAAGAGTAATGACGGAGAGATACTTGACTCCTTAAATGGTGATATAAAGGTCAGTAATGTAAGCTTTTCCTACGAACCCGGCAAGCCTGTACTGAAGAATATAAACCTTCATGTTAAAGAGGGCGAATATGTTGCCATAGTCGGAAGGACAGGCTGTGGAAAATCCACTTTGCTTAAGCTCTTGCTGGGCTTTGAAACACCGACATACGGACAGATAATGTATGATGACAAGGGTCTTGCCTGGATGAGTAAGCCTGAACTCAGACGTTTCTTTGGGGTAGTGCTCCAGGATGACGGATTGTTCATGGGCTCCATATACAAAAATATAGTAATGGCTAATCCTGATTATACAGAAGAGGATGTTATCAAAGTGCTGAATGAGGTGGGACTCATAGAAGATATAAAAGCTATGCCTCTTGGAATTATGACACCGGTATCAGAGGATGCACACACGATCTCCGGCGGACAGATGCAGAGGATACTTTTAGCAAGAGCTCTAATTGGAAATCCAAGGATATTATTTCTGGATGAGGCAATGAGTTCTATAGATAATATAGGCCAGAGGATCATCTCGGAGAGTGTTAGAAAAAGAAAGATCACAAGAGTAGTCATAGCCCACCGTCTTTCAACCATAGTAAATGCCGACAGGATAATAGTCCTTGACAATGGAAGTATTGTTGAAGAGGGTACATATGAAGAGCTGATGAATAAAAAGGGGAGCTTTAGTGAGCTTGTGGAAAATCAGACCTTAGGGAATGTTAGTTGAAGTCTTGTTAGAGAAAGAAAAATAAAATTTTGGGAGTGTGAGAATCATGAAGTGGTCAAGGTATAATAAACTGTTTGAATCAAAGAACAACGGCTGGCTGCTATACAACAGTGCATCCAGGAATTTCCTCAAGGTTGAGGATAATGAAATAGATATAATAAAAAGCATGGAAAAGGATCTTAAGGGCTTTGATTTTTCAACTAATCCCATGCTTTATATGCAGCTTCGATCCATGGGTTTTATTGTGGAGGATCGCCAGGATGATGATTTCTACAATATAACAAAAATGAATGCACTGACTCAGTTGTATTCAAATTCCTCTCTTGCCCTGACCATTGCCATAACAAGAGCATGTAATTTTGACTGCAGCTACTGCTTTGAGGGCAATAGAACAGGAAAGCCCATGTCTTTGGAGACAGAGAAAAAGCTGATAGATTTTATCAGCCATTATAAGTGTGACCAGCTTAGCATCACCTGGTATGGTGGAGAGCCCTTGTTGGCCTTTGACAGGATCTTAAGCATCAATCAGGCCATAATAAAGATGGGCAAGAGATATTCGGCATCCATGATCACTAACGGATACCTTTTCGACGATGAAAAAATAAGTAAGCTGAATGAGTTAAATGTTACATATCTCCAGATTACCCTGGATGGGAAAAAGGAGACCCATGACGGACGCCGTTACCTGAAAAACGGCGGACCCACCTATGACAGGATTCTGGAAAACATTGGCAAAATACTGAAAAGTGATTTCAAAGGCAGGATCCATATCAGGGTCAATGTGGACTCAAGAAATGAGGATGAATTTCCTCTTGTCTATAATATGATAAAAGAGATGTTTCCAAATGATTTCCCAAGAAGGGTTACCGTGTATCCGGGCTTTGTCAAGGGTGATGATCACCCGGATGTGAGCTGTTTTTTCGAGCCTGACGCACAGGGGGCATTTGTCAGTAAAATGGTAAAAAAATACGGGATCGATCCACTGGGATTATTCCCTAAGAAATACAGTGAAGGCTGTATCATGACAAAGAAGAACGGCTTCGTGGTCGGACCTGACGGAGAGCTGTACAAGTGTTGGGATGACGTGGGAGATGAGAAGATGATCGTAGGCCATATAGACAGCTTTAACAACTGGAATATGCCCCTGCTTGCAGAGTGCATGGTGGGCTGCTCCTATTTAGACGACCCTGAATGCAAGGCTTGCTATTACCTGCCTGTCTGCAACGGCGGATGTCACAGGATCAGGCAGAAAAACCTTCACGCCGAGGTTAAGCACAGCTCATGTACCTACTTTAAGGACAACCTTGAGGATCTGTTAGAGCTTCATTTTGAGGCCAAGAAGAAAATGGCAGAGGCCGCAAGACAGAGAGCGGCAGCAGGGCAGAAGGATACTGAGCTTAAAGTAAAGACCCCGGCAAAGGACTAAGCTGAGCAAGGCTGATAAAGACAGAAGGGTAGGGTGGTAAGAAGGTGGATGATCATATATACGCCTGCTTTAAGAGATGTGTAGATCGCTACGTGGCTGAGCCTGAATTCAGGCAGCTTTTACTTGAAGCTCCTGCTAAAGCAATTAAGATGCTTAACTATGAAGATATGCTTATAGCTTATAAAGTAAAAGAGGCTGTATGCTATATCATACACGGGCAGAAGCCTGAGGGCTCTTTGAATGCAGGGCTTGAGGGATCTGACATAAATACAGAAAATGAATATCTGAAAGAATATATAAAACGATACAAGCTGCTGGAAGGCTTTGTGAGGAATTCCGTAGCTGAGAGCAGGTATAAGGATATGTCTCTCTGTTATTTTGGAGAGATAGTCCGCAACAGGTGCCAAATGGAATCAGCAGATGTCCGAGACCACAAGCTGATCTATTATTTCCCCATAGCTTTTGAACTTACAAAAGGATGCAGCGTTCAGTGCGATTTCTGTGGTTTTTCGGCAGACAGGCTAAGTGGAGTCTTCCTTTATAATGAGGAGAATGCAGCCCTGTGGAGGGACATACTTATAAAGACAAGGGAGCTTATAGGACCTGTAGCCGGTGTATGCCCCTGCTATTTTGCAACAGAGCCCTTTGACAATCCGGATTATGAGAGCTTTATAGCAGTCTATGATGAGGTATTCGGTGAGAAGCCCCAGACTACGACAGCAGTATGTGAGAGAGATCCGGAAAGATTCAGGAGATTCATAAATAATGCAGATCCCCGTAATCTAAGGGAAAGAGCCTCTGTCAGGATATCCATACGTACACTTGAGCATTTTAAAAAAGTAATGGAGATATTCAGCGAGGACGAACTGGCAGATATAGAGCTGCTTTCCAATCACAGGGAATCCATTAACCGGATCTCAAGCTCCGGCAGGAGCAGGAGAAATCCTGAAATAGCGGAAAAGAGGCGTCTAAGATACAGCATCTCCTGCATCGCAGGCCTTTATGTCAATATGTTTTCAAAGACAGTTAGCTTTATGGAGCCGGAGATGCCCGATGATGAATACAACCTTGGCTATCGGATCCGGGAAACCATGGAGTTTACAGATGCTGATGATTTTGAAGAATGCGTGAAAAAGCTTATAGGCAGCTATTCCTTATATGATCCACCAAAAGATTATGAGCTTTCATGGAATAAAAACATACACATAGACTGTGGGGACGATAAGTACATATCTTTTGTGGGAGAAGGTATGCGTTATAAGCTTTCAAAGGGTGTGGTCATGCTTGATATGATCCGCTTTATTAATGAAGGATATTCCTTTAGCCGGATCGCATCAAAGCTTGGGCTCTTTGGATCCTTATATGGATCGGCATACCAAAGGCTTAGGGAACTCTATAGAAAGGGGTATGTCAGGCTTAGGTGAGTTTGAGTAATGAATTAAAAAAAAAATAGTGAATATTGCATTTTATTAAAGTATAATATATTTTGGTTTTGTGGAAACTACAAAATGAAGGAGGAGCTGATATGGAATGGACACAACAAGAGCTTGAGGAACTGTATCAGGAGGCTATGAAGCGCTCAATGGTAGATGCTGAATTTCGACAGTTATTGTTGACTGATGCAAGGAAGGCTATGTCTGAATTGGCCGGCAGGGAATTGCCGGAGGGTTTTAATATTAAATTTATAGAGAAAGACGCAAATTATCAGGGAACCTTTGTGCTTCCGGATTTCATATCGGATGAGCTTGATACAAGGGATCTTCATGAGGTGACAGGAGGATTATCTGTATTTATGATCGTCACTGCCTGCGCTGCTGCGGCTTCTATTGGAGCCTGTGGCGGTGATGCCTGTGCCGCAGCAATCGGTGCCCAAGCCTGCGGAGGATATGCATGTGCCTCCAATGCCGGTGCAGTAACAGCCTGCGGAGGACATGCCTGCGGTGCAGATGCAAAAGCTGTAGAAGCCTGTGGCGGTAAGGGCTGTGGAGGTCATGCAGAGGCAGTAGGCGGATGCGCAGGAAATGCCTGCGGAGCTGCTGCCTGCGCATCCGATCAATGTGCATCCAATGTTGGAGTAGTGGCAGCCTGTGCAGCAGCGACCTGTCTTGGTGATGCCTGTGGAGCTGCAGTTCATTCAGTAGGTGGATGTATGGGAGCTATCGGTGCAATTGAGGGATGCGGAGCAAATGTATGTATGATGGATGCTGCTTGCGGAGCGGCTGCTTGTGGTGCACAGGCTTGTCCTGTAGATGGTATCTGTGGAGCCGCTGCCTGTGCAGCTGATGCCTGCGGAGCCCATGGCTATTGCGGAGTCGATCTCTGTGCAGCTGATGCCTGCGGACTCTTTGGAGGATCCGCCATCGAGTACTGTGCAGCTGACGTCTGTGGTCTGGCAGTGGAGCATGAAGAGCATAAGGGTTCTGAAGGACATGGTGCTAATACAGAAGCCGCGCAAGCTGCCGCGATCCCATCACAGGATGTAAACTCAGGATCAGAGGCAAGTGATAATAATACTTACACTGCAGAGGATAATGGACAGTCCGGCCAGTCTGATAATTCCGGTGAAGAAAGTGCGGGCGGCAGTGGTGATATGGGTGATAACGGTTCAGCAGATGCCGATTCGGTAGATGAATAACAGGCATAGGGTCAATGCTGTCTGATTTTAAACAGAAAGAAAAAATATGCGCCAGTGCCCGGTATAAGGCATTGGCGCAGTTCTTTATTATGATAAGGTATAAAAGGAATGGAGAAAAAATATTTAGTCATTAAAAAAGTTATAGCCCTCTATCTTTTGACTGCAGTGATGGCAGTATCCATCACTGCCTGTGGAAGAGGAAAGGTATCTGAGATCCCGGGTCATGGCTTCTGGGTGGATTCGGATATTGCGGGGACAGTAAAGGCCGAAGACAATATAAGGCTTCAGGATGATTTTGCAGCTGCTGCAAATAAGGACTTTCTGGTGTCTACTGTTTTTGATCCTGATAAGGGCGCCATGGGTCCCTTTTATGACACCCAGGCCTTTATATATTCAAGATACAGAGAGGCAATCCATGATGAGAATATTTCAGATGAAAATATCAATGTGCTTAGAAAATACGAGGAACTGGTACTTGACTGGGACAGTAGAAATGCCCTGGGGCTTGAACCTCTCAGAGCCTATATTGATGACATCTGTAATATCTCCGATATAGATGAGTTTACTGCCTATCAGGGGAGCCTGACACGAAATCCTTTTAACATAGGATTATATATGTCAGCAGTGGTGCAAGGGCAGATAAAGCTTGTTGATAAAAGTATTCTTACATTAAAAAAACCTTCATACAGCATGGGAGAAAGCTCTTATTATGTTTCTTTTGACGCAAATGCCCTGGAGAAAAAGGAAAAGGTTTACGAAACCGTAGATTATTTTCTTACAAGGCTTGCTTTTGATAAAGAAGAAATAAAAGAGATACTTGAAGCAAATTTCAGGCTTGAGACCTTTCTGGCAAGACATGAATGCGAAAGCAAGTTCAGTGAGTATGAAGCTACTGAAGAAGCACAGTGTGACAGGGAAGGCTTGAAGGAGTATTGCAAAGGCTATCCCCTTTTAGATATTCTTGACAGCAGGGGTTTTGGTGAATGTAAGAGCTTTTATGTGGATTATCCCTATGTGGGAGCTCTTAACAGTATCTATAATGATGCTCATCTTAAGGAGCTTAAGGCATTTTTGATAGTACAGACTATTGCTGCCTCACAATACCTTCTTGACAGAGAGGCTTATGATAAGGTTCTGGAAATAGGGCTGTCAAGGAAGGAAGAGGGGGCTCATGTAATATATCCTGAGGATGATGAGCTATTTGCCTCAAGTCTTAAGCTTGCAGGCCTGATCCCGGCTATGGATACAGTTTATTTAAAAAAATATTATTCAGATGGATCAAAGATAAAAATGGTTTCCGATTTCATTGATGGCCTTATTGTTTCTTACAGAAAGATGATAAATGAAGAAGAGTGGCTAACGGATGAAAGCAGGGCAAAGGCCATAGAAAAATTGGATAATATGATCATCCACGTTGTTAAGCCTGACAATATGGCAGATTATTCGGGAGCAGATATTAAAAGCTATTCGGAAGGTGGAAATCTACTGGATGCGGCGGCAGCGGGTAATATTGTATTAAATAAGTATATTGCTAAAATCAGTGCTGTTTCCGACCTGGACAGATCCTATTGGGATATATATGATACCGATTGCTCTACTACAGAGGTAAACTGTTTTTATATGCCTTCAAAAAACTGCTTTTACATTCTGGCAGGCTGGACAACTCTTGCAGAATATATTTATGGTGAGGATTTTACCTTTGAAGAGTTTGCCGGCTGTGTGGGTACTGTAGCAGGTCATGAGATTTCCCATGGTTTTGATGCCAACGGATCTCTGTATGATCTGTATGGAAGACAATATGATGATGATGGGAACAAAGCTGACTGGATGAGCAGTGAAGACAGATCCAGATTGGATGAGCGTGCTAATGTGCTTGCAAATTATTTTTCTCTCATAAGACCCATTCCCGGCCAGACAAGGGTTATAGGTTCAGCTGTTTCCGATGAGGCCATAGCTGATATGGGAGGCTTGAAAGCAGTTCTTTACATGGTAAAGGATATGCCGGATTTTAACTATGATAAATTCTTCAGGGCATATGCAGCTTTGTGGGCAGAGCTGACAACAAAGGAAAATGATCTTAATCTGATGGAATATGATGAACATCCCCTGAACTATCTGAGGATCAATGTTAATCTGCAACAGTTCGATGAGTTTATTGATACCTATAATATACAGCCCGGGGATGGTATGTATTTAGAGCCAAAACGAAGAGTCAATGTGTGGTAAGGGGGTTATGATGGATAATAAAGAGGCAGTGATAAAACTCGATAATATTGAAAAGAGCTACGGTAAGCACCATGTCCTTAAGGGTGTCACCATGCAGGTGAATAAGGGTGATATTTATGGACTCGTAGGGAAAAACGGGGCAGGAAAGACAACTATATTTAAGATGATCCTTGGACTATCCGAGTATACTACGGGAAATATTTCCATAGCAGGATCAAAAAACCGCAGGCAGCTTTTTTTAAACAGATCAAAGATAGGTTTTTTTGTGGGATCAAATTTCTATAATTATCTAAACGGGAGAGCAAATCTTGAATATTATGCCGTGGCAAAGGGTATTCCGAAAAAGGAGATCAAAAAAGAAATCAACCGTGTACTTGAAGTCGTAGGATTGTCAGATGTTAAGCAGAAGGTTAAAGGCTATTCTTTGGGAATGAGGCAGAGACTTGGCATAGCTAATGCAATATTGGGAAATCCGGAGATACTTATTCTGGACGAGCCTACAAATGGTCTGGATCCACAGGGAATTGCCGATGTGAGACATATGATAAGGAGATTCAGAGATGAGTTTGGTATGACAGTCATAGTTTCAAGCCATATTCTGGGGGAGTTGGAAAACACTGCTGATCGTTTTGGCATTGTTCATGAAGGCGTTATTGCAAAAGAGATAACCCGGGAGGATCTTTCGGAATCAAGACCTGAGGTTGAGATATCAATATCATCATCGGATATTGAAAAGGCAAGGCAATTACTTACAGAGAATGGGATTAATATAGTTAAGGAAGGTAAGGATAAGGTAACACTTGAGGATTATTATTTTGAACTGATCGGAGGTGCTAAGGATTGAGAAATCTATTCAGAGCTGACCTGGGTCGGATCCTTAAAGTGCCTGTTATATATGTAGCGTCTGTCCTTTCCCTGATCGTGATATTGTTTGAAATGATGGATGAATTGATCAATAAAGGAGAAAATGCTACCGCATATATATCGGGCTTTACAAGCTCACTAAGTGCTCCGTATCTGGCCCTTTTTATAACTGTTCCTTTTTTCTATGCAGTTTTTTCAAATGAGCTGTCATCAAAGTCTATGCAGTGTATTATTGGAAGAGGGCTGTCCAGAGACAAGCTGATCATTACCAAGTTCTTAGATGTAGCGGTTTTACTTGGTTTTTTATATATTTTCATTACAATGCTGTGTCTGCTTTTTGCGGACGCTTCATATGGTATAAGTGATAGACAGATGTATAATCTGCTCATATTTATCTGGATGAGAGCCCTGAGGTATTTTGGATATATTGTCTTTTCGGCAATGGTAATGTATCTGACATCCTCTACTGCAGCAGGCATGGTGACTTCAATTGCCTTTGCCCTTATTTTTAAAATTATATTCGTTTTGATGGAAGAGTTGTTTGGGGTAACAATTTATGATTATACCTTTGATGGGATGCTGGATTGGGCATATTCCTCCATAGAGACAGGAGCCTTTCCCTGGCAGTTTATTCCGGCGATCGCCTATCTTCTTGCAGGCCTCTTTATAACCGTTTTTTTCTTCCGTAGAAAGGAGTTTGAGTTTTGATTAGTCTTATTAGAGCTGATATAAAAAGAATACTCAGAAAGCCTTCATATCGTCTTATACTCATAATATGCATGGTTCTTATAATGATAGGGGCTCTTGATGCCAGATTAGGCCTTTGGAATGGATTGACCTTTGTAAGCAGCATTTCCTTCCTACTTACCTTTATAGATACAATACTTGGAATAACGATCTTTTTGGCAGTATATGCCGATGAGTTTTCTTCGAATTCAATGCAGTGTCTGATAGGAAGGGGAATTTCCAGGTTTAAGCTCATTGCTTCAAAACTATGCAACTGCATTATAATAACATTTATGTCATATGGACTCATGGCCCTTTTGGTTACCATACTTGCCCTTTCAATGCGGGCAGATATGAATAGCATGGAGGCTTCTTTTATTTACGCTTCAATCTTTATGAGGGCTTTAAAGATGCTTGGATTTGCTACAGTAGCCATGATCGTGCTGTTTGCATTTCGAAACATAGCTCTTGCAACCTTTGTTGATGTACTTTTGGTCACAGCGGCGGATATGATCAATAATATTTTTGATATAATACCGGTAATAAAGTTTATGCATCTTGAAAACTATTTTTATTCGGGAGCAATTAATTGCGCCGAGGTAGATTTTTTGTTTGGAGACGGAAAGCAGATCCTTTTTGCGATCCTTCTGTTTCTGATACTGGGAGCTGTTTCACTGCTTTTGTCCTATATGATCTTTAGAAAGAAGGAGCTGGAGTTTTAAAATAATGCTAAAAAAGCCATCTATTGGTTTTTAGAGAGGAGCAGGGTGGATAACAGTTGATAGATAAAAGCAGCACTTTACCCTTAAGGGGGGTAAGCATTAACTGGGATAAAATTGATAAAAACAGCTATCTTAGGGAAATTGAGGCTATTAAGACTTTAGAATACCTCCCATTTAAGAATAATATCACTGTTTTTGTTGGTGAGAATGGCAGCGGAAAGTCTACAATGCTTGAAGCTATTGCTGTTAATTATGGATTTAATCCGGAGGGAGGCACGAAGAATTACAGCTTTTCCACCTATGATTCCCATTCTGAATTGTGCAATGCCATAGTGCTTTACAGAGGCTTCAATAAACCGGGATGGGGATATTTCCTCAGAGCTGAGAGCTTTTACAATGTGGCGTCAGCAGAAGAAGAGTATAGCAGATATGGAGGAGTGCCTGAACATTTTCATAAGCGCTCTCATGGTGAAAGCTTTTTACAGCTGGCACAGAGCAATTTCAGGGCTCATGGGTTATACCTTTTAGATGAACCTGAGGCTGCACTGTCTCCTCAGAGACAATTGACCCTCCTGCTTGAAATAGTAAATTGTGCAAAGGAGGCTTCTCAGTTTATAATAGCCACACATTCGCCAATACTTCTTGGCATACCGAAAGCTGAAATACTAAGCTTTGACCATGGACAGATCCATTCCATAGCTTATGAGGAAACTGAAAGCTATCTGATCACAAAAATGTTTATTGAAAATAAGGAGCAGTTGTTAAAAAGGCTCTTTAGTGAATAGGATGGCAGAAGCTTTTTGAGCAAATAAAAGCCCAGGCTTTAAGCCTATTGACAAAAGCTTGAAAATAATGTAGTCTATGATGAGTTTTTTGTAGAAAGTTTTGTGACTATAAAAGAAAAAGTCTTTTTGAAGGCCATAGGAGACCTGAAAGAAAATGGATAAATATGACTATATGAAAGTCGAAAAATATTTGAATAGAGTCCGGAAATTCTTAATGCCGAAAGAGCTTAAGATAATAGGGATAAAGTTATAAGAGCCGCAAGGCTCTTTTTTAGTTTCGTTAGCTATCAATCTGCGGTTAGTGATAGCTAACGAAATTCAGGAATCGATAACTTATATATAAATCAAAAAGATAACCCACCACATTCAGGTGGTGGGAGAAGCTTTTCGCAGGTGCCGGGTTCAAGCCCGGTTCCTGCGGGATTGCGAAGCAATCTGATTTATAACGAGCAAATTGCGAAGAAATTTGCGAGGTTGACCAACAAAATATATATAAATGAAAGGAGTTTTAAAATGAGCTGGAGTAAAATTGGAATTTTCGCAGGAGGAGTGTTATTTGGAACGGCAGGTATAAAGATCCTGTCAAGTAAGGATGCAAAGAAGGTTTATACACATTGTACCGCGGCTGTTTTAAGGGTTAAGGATACAGTAGTGGATCAGGCGACAGTATTGCAGGAAAATTGCCTGGATATTTATGAGGAAGCAATAAAGCTCAATGAAGACAGAGCAGAGAAAGAAAATGAAAGTACGATAAATGAAATAATTTTGGAAGATTGAATGGAGTGTAGGAAATGAAGGCTGTCATAAAACATGAAATACCGGGAAGGATCCGAGTCCATTTTGATAAGCAAAGGTTTTCATTCAGAGAGGCAGATGCATTGCAGTATTATTTGCAGGAATCGTCAAGTATAGAGAAAGCAGTAGTTTATGAGAGAACTGCTGATGCAATCATCTATTATTCCTGCAGCAGGGAAGAATTACTTGATATCATAAAAAAATATTCTCCAAAGAAAGTAAATGTGCCCGAAAGCTTTTACGAGTCCTCATCGAGAGAGCTTAATGCCGGGTATCATGAGAAGATCATAACAAAACTGGTATGGCACTATGTAAAGAAGCTGCTTCTTCCGGCACCGGTCAAAGCTGTGTTTGCTAGTACAAGGGCAATGCGTTTCATATGGCGTGGTATAAAAACGATCCCCGAGAAGAAATTAAAGGTGGAACTTTTAGATGCCGTCGCTATAGCTGCCTCTGTCCTTATGGGTGATCTTTCGACGGCGGGTTCTGTCATGTTCCTTCTTGATATAGGTGACAATCTTGAAGAATGGACACATAAGCAATGTGTGGATGATCTGGCAAGACAGATGTCATTAAATATAAAGCAGGTATGGAAGGTTACCGATGGTGCTGAAGAATTGACGAATGCGGATGATATCGCTATAGGTGACAATGTTGTTATCCGTATGGGAAATATCATACCATTTGATGGGGCAGTGATAAGCGGAAATGCCATGGTCAATCAGGCATCTATGACCGGGGAAGCAATACCTGTTCGAAAGGAAGAGGGCGGGAGTGTATTTGCAGGAACTGTTGTTGAAGAAGGAGAAATAACGATCAGGGTAACAGCAGTGAGTGGAAGCGGACGCTTTGACAAGATAGTCACCATGATAGAGGAATCCGAAAAGCTCAAATCAGGTCTGGAAAGTAAGGCAGAGAGCCTTGCTGACGGTCTGGTTCCATATACATTTGCCGGTGCCTTTTTTACCTGGCTTTTCAGCAGGAATCTGACAAAAGCTGTTTCTGTTCTTATGGTTGACTTTTCCTGTGCTCTTAAGCTTGCTATGCCGATTTCTGTATTATCCGCTATCAGAGAGGCAGGCGAACATAGTATAACCGTCAAGGGAGGCAGGTTTTTAGAAGCTGTTTCCGAAGCGGATATAGTCGTGTTCGATAAAACGGGTACATTGACAAAGGCAAAGCCCACAGTAAAGGATGTGATCTCTTTTAACGGAGAGGATAACGATGAGCTGTTAAGAGAAGCGGCCTGTCTTGAAGAACATTTCCCTCACTCGATCGCAAATGCGGTTGTGAGTGCTGCACAAGAAAAGGGACTTTATCACGATGAGGTTCACACAAAAGTGGATTACATCGTTGCACACGGTATATCTTCCACCATCGAAGGCGTTCGTACACTGATCGGCAGTTATCATTTTATTTTTGAAGACGAAGGCATAAGCATACCGGAAAAAGAAAGAAAAAGGTTTGAAAGTCTGCCTGATGAATATTCACATTTGTATTATGCAAAAAACGGATGTCTTGCGGCAGTTATCCTGATAGAGGATCCCATAAAGGAAGATGCTAAGATGGCTATAGACAGACTTCACGAAGCAGGGCTTAAAAGGATTGTCATGATGACAGGTGACAATAAAATGACAGCCGCGAAGATCGCAGGTGAGGTTGGAGTTGATGAATATCATGCCGGAGTTCTCCCCGAGGATAAGGCACGCTTTGTGGAAGAAAGGAAAAAACTGGGAGAAAAGGTGATTATGATAGGGGATGGTATTAATGATTCGCCGGCTTTGTCAGCCTCTAATGCAGGAATAGCGATCAGCGACGGAGCGGAGATAGCAAGACAGATCGCCGATATCACCATAGCCTCCGATGACCTTCTATCTATCGTAACCCTAAAGGAACTAAGCGACAAGCTCATGAGCAGAATCAGGTTTAATTACAGAACTATTGTCGGATTTAATACAGGACTTATAGCATTGGGACTTATGGGAGTTCTGCCGCCTTCAATGTCAGCCCTTTTCCACAATACGTCAACAATCCTGATAGGTCTTAACAGTACAAGAAAGCTGTTAGATACTAAAAAATGATAATGATAGAAAGATGATACAGCCACTGATATTTATGGAATATCTTCAGAAATAACTATCCTTCCAATATTTTTTATCATATAATAGATGATAGAAATGGGTTTTTTCAAGCTTGGTCATAATTTGGGATAATAAAGGAGGGAATCTATGAATATCAAAATCTTAAACGGAAGCCCTAGGAAAGAAAATACAGCGGCTATGTGTGAGGCTTTTGCCGAGGGTGCAAAGGAAGCAGGACATGATGTTGAGATCCTGCATGTTGGCAGGATGAAGATTGCCGGATGTCTGGCATGTGAGTATTGTCATGGCAAAGGTGAGGGCAAATGTATCCAGCAGGATGATATGACTGAGGTTATTGCCGCTTACAAGGATGCTGATATGGTGGTATATGCATCACCCATCTATTACTTCGATGTAAGCGCACAGCTTTCAGCGGCAATGCAGAGAGTATACTGTATCGGTAAGCCTCCAAAGGCAAAGAAGGCAGCGCTTCTTTTAAGCTCGGGATCACCAGGAACCACGAATGGAGCCATTGCTACATATAAGGATATGATAGGGTATCTTGGTATGGAGGATGCAGGTATCTGCTGTCTTGCAGGAGAAGAGAACAAGAAGGAGTCAAAGCTTGCAGAAATAAGGGAAATGGCAAAAAAGCTTTAATTTTTACAGCTTTCATATTTTAGATTAAATCCCTCCATAATATAAGCTTAAGAGCAAAGGTTTATATTATGGAGGTTTTTTATGCAGTAGTATAGGTCTTTGCAAAAGTAACTGCTACTTTGCGATTCAGCCTCTATCCTTCTCCATAACCATATCTGATAATGCATAGGGGATGATCTCATCAGGATTTGATACAGGGTTTATCCAGGCGTCTATTTTATCTTTTGGAAGCATAAGAGGCATTCTGTCATGTATCCTTGATAGCTCCGCTGTAGGTTCCTTAGTGAGAACTACAAAGACCGGATAACCATCTTCC
This sequence comes from Lachnospiraceae bacterium, assembly GCA_024680675.1. Lineage (GTDB taxonomy): Bacteria > Bacillota > Clostridia > Lachnospirales > Lachnospiraceae > UBA2868. Next base: position 21,603 of record JAILBX010000247.1, read on the forward strand.
ATGCGGTAAAGACCACAAAGCCAGGTAACAGTACAGCCTGTAGGCTGGATTGCATATTTGTTACCGGTTTTTACCTTACCGTCAGCGCTTTTGAAATGTTCCCACTCAAAGTAATATGAAGCAGGGATGATGCATCTGTGTGATTTCCAGGCATCCTTGAAGGCAGGCTTTTCCTTTGCACTTTCGACTCTTGCATTAAACAGGCTTCGCCTGCCGTCTCTTGTAAGAAAACCCCATTGCATGGGAAAAACACTTTTTATTCCCTTGGAGTCGGGGGCTATTACAGGAACTATATCTGTCGGACGAACCTCTCCGTCGGTGATAAGCGGCCTTGCATGACTATCTAAGAACCTGCTCGTTAAGGAAGAGCGCAGAGCTATTTCTATTATATTTTTTAATTCCGGGAGATCTTTCTCCAACGCATATCTGGTACACATACAGTTTTAACTCCTATGGATATTCATCTGTTTTTTCATAGCCATTATCGGCGAAGCTTTCTTCAGCTATTTGTTCGGATCTTGCCAGTTCGTCACTAAAGCCTTTGAGCGCATCGAAGGGACTGAATATCTTGGCACGCCTTCCAAGATCCATTGCCGGATGTTTTATGGAAAAGCTGTCAGTCCTGTCATGCTTTGGCTTACCCTTTAAAAATACATCTTTGTACCTAAAAGAGGAAGGCATTTTTTTTACAGAGCTTTGATCACTCATTATATTCCTCCGCTTTCCTAATAGACAGGAGGTTACGATTTTAGGCTCTATGACCTCCGATCTGTATGTTTCTTTCTATAGTTCTTGCACCCTCTAAGAGGTTTGTCCCCTTAAGAAGTGCATTTGCACCATACCTTGTACGTACTTCAAGAAGGGCTGCATGAAGCCTCTTTTCTCTGTCAAGTGCATCATAATCTGTAAACAGATCCATCTGATATATTCCTTCATCACTTTTTACATCACAGGCACAGATACCAAGCCTGCGGAATAAAATCCTGTGATCGCTTTTCTTTTTTACATCTGCCATTATAAGGTCTGTAACCTGCTGTATGCTGTTGCTTGCTGTTCGCATATGCACAGTGCCGTTTGAATGAGCAGGATGCAGCCTTCCATACCAGTCGATGGAGAGTCTTCCGTCATAGGAAGGGCAGTATTCAAGGCTCTTATAGTCATAGCTTATCCACCAGGTAAAGGTAGATGATACGAGATTTTTCTTATACATGTCACAGCAGAGTACATCGATCATCTCCATAAGGACAATGCAGGCCTCGTCATACTTGTAAGGGCGGGGAAGCACCTGACCGTTGGAAAGAGAGTGATTGTCAGTCTTGTAATGCTTTATGTCATACATGGTAACAGGTTCTACTCCCCAGGCATGGTCTATAAGGATCTCGGCATCAATCCCAAAGGTTTTATAGAACCATTCTTCATCCCACTGTGTACGCTGTGCTATATCACCCATGGTGTACATATGATTTCT
>JAILBX010000253.1 GCA_024680675.1 Lachnospiraceae bacterium
TGGGATCATAGTTGTAAAAAAAAGGTATTATGGAAGAGGCTTTGCTATATCGGCTATAGTTATATCTTTGATATCTATTCTCTCATATATTCTTATTCTTTCCTCACGACCTTTTATGGGTGGCTCTGATCAGCCCTTCCCTGATATCATTTTTATCTTATAATGACACAACCCCTATGATAATATCATGATTTTTTATTATCTATGTGATAAAAGTGTGTTTTTTTACATGATTTCTTCCAATAATAAGTCAACCTCGCAAATTTCTTCGCAATTTGCTCGTTATAAATATAATAGCAAAAGTCCTCTGATATTGCAAAAATGCGCCTACATTTCATGGATATTTTTGGGGGCATTCTCCTTATGATAGGCTAAATGTCCTTTTAAAACACAGTTTCTCATATCATCTCCATCCTTAAGCTCTAAGAGGTAGCCCTCGGCATTACCCGGTATCCATTCATAGTAGGGCTTTCTTGGCAGGGCAAATTTTTCCATAAAGGCCATTATCGTTCCCCCATGGACTACTGCCACCAGCTTATCCGAACCCTTTTCTCTTTCCTTAGTAAAAATATTTTCAAAGCCTCTGCATACCCTTTCGGAAAATTCATCCTTGGATTCTCCGTTTGGGCATCTTGGAAGGCAGTCATTGTCGACCCAGTCCCTGTAAGCCTTGTCTTCCTTCATTTCTTCGGCATTTTTCCCCTCAAAATCCCCGAAATCCATTTCACGTATATCCTCTACGGGAAGACTTTTTGCGTTGGGAAACATTACCTTTGCTGTCTCTGCCGTTCTTTTAAGATTTGAAACATATACTCTTTCAATATCAAAGTCGGCCTTTGTCAGATATTCTCTTCCCTCCTTTGACAGGGGCAGATCGGTTTTTCCCACATAGCGGCCCTCTTTATTGAAATCTGTTTCACCATGTCTTATAAGATATATATTCACAATATTCTCCTCTTTTAATAAAATACAGATCCCTATTTTTCGGGGATGTTACCTTTTTCTACATTTTCTTTGATCATTTTATCCGTAAGCTCATAGAGCTTTTTAGATCCCAGGGCGGTTTTGGATTGCCTGGTATATATGGTCTTTGCGGAAACCCCATGCTCCTTCCAGTCATTTCCGTCATTACTGTTATTAAGCATAAGGGGCTGGAGGTTGTCCATGGCATGGGCATACTTTGCTTCAGGAGTCTCATAGGCTTCAAATTCATCAAAAAGGGCTATGAGCTCTTCCTTTTGATCAGCTGGAAGGAGGGAGAAGATCCTCTCCTTTGCAGCGTCCTCCCTGGCCTTTTTTGTTTTTGCCCCCTCTGTGTCATAGGCATAGGTATCTCCCGCATCGATCTCAACTATATCATGGATCAGGCACATAAGCATGACCTTTGCTATATCCACCTGCTCATTGGCATATTCCCTGAGGATATATGCCATAATTGACATATGCCAGGCATGCTCCGCATCATTTTCCCTGCGGCCATGACCTGAAAGGTGGGTCTGTCTGAATATGTTCTTTTCCTTATCTATCTCCAGGGCAAAATCCATCTGCTTTTTCAGTCTTTCTTCCATACTTTCTCCTTCGTGGATACAATATAAATATCATTTTCAGCCTTCATCATATGACCGCTTTTACTTTCAAAGGATCTTGAGGCAGAGAGCTTTAAAATATCAAAGTCTGCTCCCACCGCCTTTAAAGCCTCTATTCCCTCAAAAAGGCTTTCAAGAACTATGGCAGTAAAGCAAAGCTCTGCCTTTGGATAAAGTCTTAAGCAGAGGCTTATAAGCTCTGAAAGCTGTCCATTGCTCCCTCCTATAAAGATCTTTGTAAGCTCCCCTGGCAGGGGATTTTTCCCGGGCTCTTCTTCTTTAAGAAGCTCCCTCTCCTTATCCTCCAATATAAGCCTTGCATCTCCTCTTATGAGGCTGGTATTATAGGCCTTAAATTTTTTAATATTTGACCTTATAAGCTCTGCCCTTTCCTCAAGAAGCTCTATGGAATATACGGATCCGGCATGCATTGCCATATCAAGGGTCACGCCGCCGCTTCCCCCTCCTATATCAAGGCAGATATCCTCTTTTCCTATCCTTAAGGCAGAAAGAATAAGGGAGCGGACAGGCTGTTTTGTAAGGGGTGCTTCATCCCTTATAAAGTCTTCATCGGGTATGGCTCCCGATAAGCAGGCTACGGAAGCCTCCCCTTCTATAAGAAGGGCATAGAGGCCGGGGCCATTTTTATCTATCCCCGAAAGCTTTTCCTTTATCTCCTCAAGGCAGCCAAAGATTATCCTTTCATCCTTATAGGAGAGATCCTTTGCCACCGTAAGTCTTATTCCCTCAATATCTGTGGCCGAAAGCTCCTCAAGTATCCCTAAAAGGCCTTCATATCCTGAGGTTAAAAGGAAGAGTGGTCTTCCCTTCATAAGCTCTCTTCTGACATTTATATCCCTCCCATGCCCTGAAAGCAATATCCAGTCTTCATAGCTTTTTCCTATTCTTGCAGACAGGTACTGATAGGTTGAGATAGCCGGTATTATTGAGAAAACTATATTTTTTTCATAAAGATACTCTGCCATCCTTGCGGCACCGGAATAAAAACCGGTGTCTCCGCTAAAGAGGATGGAGACATCAGTATTATTTATATCACATTTTTTATCTATAAGCTCCATTATTTTGCAGGGCTCATAGGATGACTGATATATTTTTTTATCAGGATATTTTTCCCCTGCCTCTTTGGCAAGCCTTTTACTTCCTATCAAAAGGCAGGATATTTCAAGGGCAAGAGCTCCTTCAAGAGAGAGGCCGGCCCTATTTCCCATACCTGTTCCCACTAAATATATCATTCTCTTATCTCCCTTAATATTTCTTCAATGGTCATTCCGGGATCCATTGGCCTTTTTATGACTATCACTTTGCAGCCGGAATCCTTTGCGGCCTTTACTTTTTCCAAAAATCCACCCTGAGCTCCGCTGTCCTTTGTTACAAGTATCTTTATATTATACTGCTTTATAAGGGCTTTGTTTAATTCTTCGCTGAAGGGGCCCCAGATGGCTATTATGTTTTTGTGGGGTATATCGTTTTCTTCACATATCCTTATGCTTTCAACTGAGGGAAGAACCCTTACAAAAAGCCTTTTAGGAGAAAGCTCCTTAAATTTTGACAGCTCCTTTGAGCCTGTGGTAAGAAGGATATTTCCCTTTGAGCTTAAGAGTATGGGAAGAGCCTCCTCATAACTGTCAACAAGGGTAATGTTATCCTCCTTAGCCTCAGATCGGCTTTGATATAAGCCTTCTGACTTATCTCTTGCCAGCCTGAAATAGGAAAAGCCCTTATCCCTGCTAAGCTTTTTTAAATTTTCAGTTATGATCCCTGCATAGGGATGGGTGGCATCTATACATATATCATAGTTTTCAGTGAGGCTTTCAAGCTCTGACAGATCCTTTTTCCCTACAAGGATTTCCGGAGCCTTGCCCTTATATTCCTCCTTCAGGACCTCTGAGCCTAAGTCTGAGGCAACGCTTATTGTTACCTTAAAGCCTGACTCCATAAGGAGCCTTACTGCCTCTCTTCCCTCTGTTGTCCCTGCAAAGAGTATTACTTTTTTCCCTTCCCCTTTATTTTCCCGCATCTATCCTTCCTTTTCTTCATAACCCCTAAGGGTCACCATTTTTCCATCTATTATCCTTGTATCCTTATTACCTATAAAAACCGTTGTGAACATGTCAAGGTCTGCTTCTCTTAGCTCAAAAAGGGTTAAAAGCTTATAGCTTTCCCCTTCTCTTCCTATATTCCTTACATAGGCAGAGACAGTATCCTCCGGCCTGTATTCAAGAAGTATATCACAGGCTTTTTTAAGGTGATCCCTTCTTTTTGAGGACATGGGATTATAGATCACAGTAACAAGGTCTCCCATGCCTGCTGCCCTTAGTCTTTTTTCTATAAGCTCAGGGGGAGTCATTATATCCGATAGAGATATGGTGACAAAGTCATTCATAAGAGGGGCTCCAAGGAGGGCTGCTCCCGACAGGGAGGCACTTATTCCCGGAATCATCTCTATATCGGAAACCTTATATTTTTTTGCTTCCCAAAGTATGGGGCCTGACATTCCATAGATCCCTGCATCTCCGCTGCAGACCATGGCTACCCTTCTTTTATCCTCAAAGGCTGACTTAAGGGCGTAGCGGCATCTTTCAAGCTCTCTGCCCATGCCTGTTTCGTAGAAGTCCTTGTGAGGGAAAATGAGCTTTAAGTCTTTAAGATATTTACTGTAGCCGCAAATAAGATCGGAGGCTTCTAAGGCTTTCCTTGCCCTGAAGGTCATATCCTCTTCACTCCCGGGGCCTCTTCCTATTATATAAAGCTTTCCTTTTTTTGATACTTCTTCCTCTTTTATCAGGGCAAGGGCCAGGGTAACCCCATTTTTCTTATATTTTTTTATTTCTATCTCAGAGGAGAAGCCTTGCTTTTTTGCATAGGCGGCTGCGCTTCTCTCGCATACATTGTCAACTCCGGTAAGGTCTAAAACCCTTTGAGAAAAGGTAAAATCACCCTCAAGAGCCATTAGCTCATCCCTTGTAAAGGTTACAAAGGGAAGGTCATGGTCCTTTGCAAAGTCAAGGATCCCCCTTTCCTCCTTTTTAAGATCTATACTTGCAAGTCCCCTTATACAGTTGGGATATATGGCTTTTTCAGAAATAAAATCCCTGTAAACCTCCTCTATGACAGCTTTATCGGTGCCCTTTTTACAGCCTATACCAAGATAGGCCGTGAAGGGGCAAAGCTTTAAGGCGTCAAGATCACTTTTGTATATGCTTATGATAACAGAAGAGGCTTTTACTTCTTTTTCTTTTAAGGCTCCCCTTATAAGGGAGACTCCCTCCTCAGGCAGACCCTTAAGCTTTAGATCGGTATCCGTATATATTTCTATGCTATCCCCCTCTAAGACTTTGGAGGAAACATGCTTTATCTTTTCAGGATTTATTATTTTAAGCTCGTTTTCTTTGGCAAAGAGGTCAACGGCAAAGCTTCCCTTCAGATCCGTTGCCGTGGTTATTACAGGATTTGCTCCCAAGAGCTCTGAAAGCTTTAAAGCCAGCTCATTTGCACCTCCAAGATGGCCGCTTATAAGGGGGATCATATTTCTTCCCTCCTCATCCATTACAAGAACCGCAGGATCCGTAGTCTTACTCTGCATAAGGTCTGCTATCATCCTTACGGCTATTCCTGTGGCTCCTATAAAGATAAGAGCCTCCCTTTTATAAAATCTGTCATTTATCCATTCTTTTCTGCTTAGGGAGGGCTTTGCTTCCTCACTTAAGGACTCTTCATATACCTCAAGGGGGGCTGAAGCCCCTGAAAGGGCGTTTTTAAGCCTGAATGCGAGCTCAAAGCCCTTCTTTGTAAAGCTTATTATGGATATTCCCTTTTTTCTGCCTGCTCTGTAGCCTGTGGTAAAGTCCTTATCATAGAGCTTTGACTTTTGGTAATTTGGAGCTTCCTTTAAAAAATCCCCAACTAAAATCAGGGCAGTCTTTTTTATACCCTCTGATCTTCCGGCTTCTGGAAGGTCCTTTATGGTGGTCTTTATTATTTTCTCATCCTTCCAGCTGACCTTATAGGCAATGGCTGCAGGGGTGTCCTCTGTATAGGTTCCCCCTTTTAGCAGCTCCTCCTTAAGACCCTCCAGATCAGAGGCAGATAAAAATATTGCCATGGAGCTTCCGTGGGAGGCAAGGGCAGAGAGCTTTTCATTTTCCGGAACCCCGGTCCTTCCCTCAAGTCTTGAGATTATAAGGGACTGGGATATATCAGGGAGGGTATATTCCGCTGAAAGAGCCGCCGCTGCCCCCTGAAAGCTTGAAACTCCGGGGGTTATATCATAGGCTATTCCCTCTTTTGAAAGCAGGTCCATCTGCTCCCTTATGGCACCGTATAGAGAGGGGTCACCGGTATGAAGTCTTACTGTGTTTAAACCCTTCTTTTCAGCCCTAAACATGGCTTCTATAACCTGATCCAGGTTCATTTTTGCGCTGTCAAGGATCTTAGCATCCTCTTTACATACCTGAAGGAGCTTTGGATTTACAAGACTTCCGGCATATATTATAAGATCTGCCTCCTTTAAAAGCTTTTCTCCCCTCAGGGTTATAAGATCAGGGGCTCCGGGTCCTGCACCGACAAAATGGATCATTTGTAAAGAATCTCCTTTCCAACAGAGCTTATTCCAAGTAAGCTGTTCTCTTTACTGTTTCCCGTAAAAAGCAGGGCTCCTATCTTTATAGTGCCTGCTGCCCTGTCCCTTCTTATCCTTTCATTTATATGATACTGGATCTTATCAAGAAGGGAGTCAAGGACCTTTTCATATATATCAGTTTCTGACAGGAGCCTTAGGGCTTCATCAGTGCTTACCTGATCAAGAAGCCTTTTACACAGGGAAAGAGGGGCTCCGTTTAAGGCTGCATAAAGGGTTATGAGCTCAAGACGGCAGTCAGCATAAAGGGAGTGGGTGTTCATTATCCCTCCGGAAAGTTTTATAAGCTTTCCGGAGTGACCAACTATGAGAACCTCTTCATATTTATTTGCAATAACAGCATCTATGGCCTCTCCTATGAAGTTTGAACAGACCACATGCTTAAAGTCCGAAAACTCAGGTCTTTTTATGTATTCCTTACCATAATTTCCTATAAGAAGTATAAGCCTTTTATATCCTTCGGCGGCAAGCTGGGATATTTCAAGGCATATGGCGTCAGAAAAGGCCTTTTCGCTCATGGGCTCCACAATGCCTGTAGTTCCTATTATGGAGATCCCTCCTTCTATGCCAAGGTTTTTATTGAAGGTCGATAAGGCTATCTCTTCTCCCTTGGGCACAGATATAGTACACTTAAGGCCTGTTTCAAGGCCTGCTTCTTCCCTTGCTCTTTCAAGGCTTTCTTCTATCATGGCAAGGGGTACAGGGTTTATGGCCTTTTCTCCCACATCTTGGCTCAGTCCCTTTCTTGTGACCCTGCCTATTCCCTCTCCTCCTTCTATTACTATATTGCTGCTGTTTTCAAGAAGGCTGACCCTTGCAAATATCTCTATACCGTCTGTTACATCCATATCCTCCCCGGCGTCCTTTAAAACCGAGCAGTATCCTGTATTTTCCTTTTCATCATAGGAGGAGCTTTCAGGGAGAACCTTTACCTCTACTCCCTTTGGAGTCATAATGGCAAGAGGCTCTCTCAGGGCTTTTTTTGCAAAAAGATTTCTTGCCGCCCCAAGGGCTGAAAGGGCTGCGCAGCTTCCTGTGGTAAAGCCGCATCTTAGCTTTCTGCCATGGGATATAATGTATTTATCCTCATAGCTGACCCCTGCTTTATTTTTATCTTCTCCATTTTTGAGGTCTTTTTTTCTTTCCTCCAAAGCGGGAGAGGAGTCTTCATTTCTTATATTTTCTATAGAATAAAAGAGGGCATTTATGATGGCAGCTGATATATTGCTGCCTCCCTTTCTTCCCTCTGCACAGATAAGGGGGATATGAAGGGCTTTACATACCCTTTCTATGTATTTTTTACTTTCCACCACATTCACAAAGCCTACGGGAACAGCAATGATAAGGGCAGGATTTAAAAGCCCCTGCTCTATAAGCTCTCCTGTCCTTATCAGGGCAGTGGGGGCATTGCCAATGGAGTATATGGCATTTTTATAAAGCCCTGAAGCATATTCCATGGAGATTATGGCTCTGGTTTTTCCTCTCTCCTTAGCGGCCTTCTTTACCTCTTCATCATTCATAAAGCAGAGGGCTTTTGCGCCTGAATTTTTAAGGACTGTTTTATTTATGCCGGAAAGAGCCATGTTGGTATCGGTGATAATAGTGGCAGTTCCTGACATCAAAAGCTTTTTTATATCCTCTAAAGAAAAGTTTATAAACTTTAAATTCTCTGCGTAATCAAAGTCGGCACTTGTATGGATCACTCTTTTAAAGAGGGGAAGGAGAGTGGGATCTATGGAATCAAGCAGTCCCTTACTTCTTAATTCCTCCTCTATTATCTCCATGCTTTTCTTTTCTATTTCATAGGGTTTGTCTATCATTTCTAATATTCTATTCCCTTTCTGGCAATTATTCCCCTGTTATAGGGATGTTTTACTGCTTTTATTTCCGATACATAGTCTGCAATATTGAGCATCCACTCCTTTGGTCCCCTGCCTGTCATTACGATTTCTACGTTTTCTCCCTTGTTTTCAATAAAGCTCTTTACCATTTCCTCATCTATGAGGGACTTGCTGCAGGCGGATAAAAGCTCGTCCAAAATATAAAGGATCCTTTCATTTTTTTTGCTCAGGGCTTCTATTTCCCCTTCAAGCTCTTTAAAGATCCTATCCTGTCTTTTTCTTAGTTCCTCAAGCTCTTTTTTACTATAGTCCTTTATAAATCTGTTATCGGTCTTTCCGTTTATAACCAGGGCTCCAAGATCTTTTAAGCTTTCCAGCTCTCCGGAATCAGAGCCCTTTAAAAGTCTGAATATTATGACCTTGTAGCCTGCCCTTAGAGCCCTTAGGGAAAGGCCGCAGGCTGCAGTGGTCTTGCCCTTTCCATCACCATGATAGAGCTGGATAAGTCCCTTAGAGTCATAGGGAGACTTAGGCTCCTTTTTGGGATAAGCCTTAAGGTCTTCTTTCTTTTCAAAGAGGATATGGTAAAGCTTTTCCATATCCAGGCTCTTTTTTACTGTTTCTGCAAGAAGATCCAGCTGGCCTTCAAGAAAGCTTTTGTGATCATAAGAGTCTTTGGCCTTAAGATAAGGACTATTTTTATCATAAAGACCCCTTCTTTTTAAGAGCTCCTTTTCCAGAAGGCTTAGAAGCTCTCCCTTGTCAAAGAGGCCATGAATATAGGTTCCCATTATATTGTCAAGGCAGTAACCATCATAGCTTCCGTCATCCTTTAGAAGGAAGGGGCTGTCTTTAGCAGAAGAGGTGTCCCTTAGACAGCTTACTCCTGTATGGATCTCATAGCCTTCTACAGCTGCTCCCTTTAGAAAGCCAGAATTTACCCTTGCATGGGTCTGTCTTCTTATCTTCTCTTCTCCCGGTCTTAGATCGGTATGTATGGGAAGAAGGTCAAGTCCCTTAAGCTCTTCACCACTTTCCTCATCATATATGCTGCTTCCGAGGATCTGATAGCCTCCGCATATGCCAAGAATAGGAGTATTACTTTTGGATAAGGCCCTGATGGCCCCTTCAAAGCCCCGGTCTTTAAGCCATTTAAGGTCTGAGGGGGTGCTCTTGCTTCCGGGGATGATAAGAAGATCGGGACGGCCAAGCTCCCTTACATCCTCCACATATCTTAAGCCCATAAGCTCTGAGCTTTCTATGGGTAAAAAATCGGTATAATTTGAAATATAGGGGAGTTTTATTACCGCAAGGTCCAAAAGCCTGTTATGGCTTCTTGTTTTCAGACTTTCAGATTGGGAATCCTCCTCATCTATATAGAGCTTTATATAGGGGATAAGGCCTATAACAGGGATCTTTAGCTTTTTTTCTATCTGATTTATCCCATCCTCCAAAAGACTTTTATCCCCTCTGAATTTATTTATAATAAGGCCCTTTACCCTTCTTTTTTCATCTTCACTTAAAAGGGCTATGGTGCCATAGAGCTGGGCAAAGACTCCTCCGGGATCTATATCTCCTATAAGGATGACGGGAGCATCCGTAAGCTCTGCAAGTCCCATATTTACTATATCCTCTGACTTAAGGTTTATCTCTGCGGGACTTCCGGCTCCTTCTATGACAATAATATCGTTTTCAGCCTCTAAGGAATTATAGGCCTCCATTATCTCAGGGATAAGGCTTCTTTTTTTCCTGAAATAATCTATGGCCTTATACTGACCCCTGACCTTTCCCATAACTATAAGCTGGCTTCCGCTTTCGTCAGAGGGCTTTAAGAGTATGGGATTCATCCTTACATCAGGCTCCTTGCCTGAAGCAGCTGCCTGAAGCACCTGGGCTCTTCCCATTTCAAGGCCTTCCTTTGTAACAAAGGAATTAAGAGCCATATTCTGACTCTTAAAGGGGGCTGTTTCATATCCATCCTGTGAAAAGATCCTGCAAAGAGCTGCAGTAAGCAGGCTTTTGCCCACCCCGCTCATTGTTCCCTGAAGCATAATATTTGATGACATTACAATTCCTCTAAATTCTTTATAAGTATTTTGTTTTCTTTTTTTCTCTTTACCGCTATCCGGTAATAGCCCTTGGTAAGGCCGTAATAGTTGCTGCAGTCCCTTATAAGGATCCCCTTTTTTAAAAGCTTTTCTTTTAGATCCTTTCTTTCTGACCAAAAGAGCAGATAAGCTGCCCTTCCCTTATAGACCTTATAGCCCATTTTCTCAAGGCTTTTCTTTAAGTAGTCTCTCCCTGACTTAAGGCTTCTTTTTATCTTCCTTCCTCTCCTGCTGCCCTTTGAATCAAGAGCCTTCATGGCTGAAAGGGCGGCAAGACCCGATACCTTCCAGGGCTGGCCTAAGGACTCTATTAAGTTTATTGTTTCCGGATCAGAGGAGAGAGCGTAGCCAATCCTCATATCGGGCATGGCATAGTACTTGGTAAAGGTGTTTAAAAGGATAAGAGAAGGATACTCCTTCAGGTCTTTAGAGAGGCTGTAGCTCTTTTCTTTTCCTGTAAGCTCCATAAAGGACTCATCAAGTATCACATAGCTTCCCTTTTCCTCTGCAGCCTTTAAAAGCTCCTTTATAAGGGACTTTTTAGTAAGGATCCCTGCGGGATTTGAGGGGTTTGCAATAAATATGAGGTCATAGGGAGGAGCTGTCCTTATGATATCAATAAGAGCCTTGTCTATTTTAAAGCCCTGCTCCTCTTTGCAGCTAAAGCGGCTTATCTCATAGCCCTCCTCTGACAGGGCTTTTTCATATTCCAGGAAGGATGGCTCTACTATAAGAGCTCTTCCATTAGATCTAAGAGCCTTTGTAAGTCTGTAGATAAGCTCAGAGGCTCCGCTTCCAAGGGCAAGGTTTTTGGCCTTAAGACCATAGCTTGAAGCCAGCTTCTTTTTTAAGTCATAATTAAGGGGATCGGGGTATTTTTCAAGGAGCCCGCTTCCTGTATAGCCCTGTATGGCTGACAGGACTTTTTTTGGAGGACCGCAGGGGGCTATATTTATTGAAAAATCGTATTTTACCCTAAAGCCTTTTTTCCCCTCAGGCTTTACTTCTCCGCCATGCCGGTAGTTTTTCATGCTTTCTTCCTTTTTTCTTATTTTCTTTATGGGGCAAGGCCTTCTATGACCCCTGAGCTTAGCTTTCTTATATCATGCACAAGAAAAGAGAGAGGGCTAAGGCTCTTAGCATAAGCCCAAATAGGAGGGATAAAAAGCTTGCGCTTAAAAAGACAGAGTTTGCAGAAAGGATATCCGATGGCAGGATCTCCTTATTGTCATCCCCAATTGTGGGTTTTTCACAGTATTTTCCAAAGTAGACCGCTCCCCCGCCAAGCTCTATATTCAGGGCTCCGGCCATGGCCGATTCAGTCTGGGCGGAGTTTGGGCTTTCATGATTTCTTCTGTCTCTTTTCCATATCCTGAAGGCATTTTTCATTCCGCCCTCTGAGGGGGAGGATACAAGGATGATAAAAAGAGCAGCCAGTCTTGAGGGGATAAAGTTAAAGACATCATCAAGCTTTGCGGAGCTTCTGCCAAAATCAATATATCTCTCATTTTTATATCCTACCATGCTGTCCATGGTATTTACAGCCTTATAAAGAAGGGCTCCGGGAGCTCCAAGGAGGGCATAATAGAACATGGGAGCTACCACTCCGTCACAAAAGCCCTCTGCCACAGTTTCGACACAGGCCTTTATTATTCCCCTTTGGGAGAGATTTTTTGTTTCTCTTCCAACGATCCTGCCTACTGCCTCTCTGGCAGCCTTAAGGTCCTCTTCTCTGTCGTCGTTTTTTTCATAGAGAAGAAGCTTCTCATATACATTCATGCTCTCCTTTAGCATGCTTTTTACGGCTATTGACTGATAACCCCATATTATTTCAAGGAGAATAAGGGCTATGAAGGCAGGTCTCTTGTTTACTGTTAACAAAAGGACATAAATAGAGAGGGGAATAAAAAGAGTGATAAGCAAAACACTTATGGTCATAAGAGTCCCTGCCAGCCTTTCATTTTTTATAAGCCTTCTATAAAGCTTTTCCAAAGAGGCTATGAGTTTTCCCATTAATAGCACGGGATGAAGCTTTAAAAGGGGGCTGTCGGAGTCTGGATCTCCAAGTATAAGATCTGCTATGAAGGCCATAATATATGAAAAAATAAGTATGTTAAATAACATTTTTTCTCCTTTTTTCTTCTTGTAAGCAATTATCACTTTTCTTATTATATATTAAATGACTAAAAATGTTTAAAGGAAAGGCGGTAAACATATGGAAGAGACAGGCATTAATGATATGGATCCAATAGAAGCAAGACTTGATGACTTTGTTAATGATATTCTTGAAAGTATAAATTAGTTTTATTTAAGGACCTGAGGGATACCGCAGATCATTCTTATAGCTTGAGTGGATTCTCTTGCAAGCATGCAGGAGAGTCTTCCTGCTTTTTCCCGGAATTCTCTCTCCTCCTTTTCTACAGGCACCACTCCTGCTCCCACCTCTGAGGCGGTAACAAGTCTTTTTTTTGACAGCTTGTCAGCAAGCTCCTTAAGCTCCTCTTCTGAATTAATATTTCTTACAAGCTCCTGGGCTTCCTTTACACAGTCTGTTTCCCAATCCTTATCTGTTATATTGTATTTTTCCATGGCATAGGCGCTTTTGCCTGAATACATGGCTCCGGTTATAAATATCATTTTTTCTCACTTTCTCTCAGGGAATAAGACTAAATGCAGCAAGCATAAGAAATTCTGTAAGGGTAAGAAAGCAGCCTGCCATATCACCGTTTATTCCCCCAAATTCCTTTATTGCCCTATGGCGGTAATAAATAAAGCTTAAAAGGGAAAGTAAAAGGGCTGCTATCCCTCTTATGCCTCTTAGAAGCATTATGGCAGCTATTATGATCTCAAGCATTATCAGTATCCTTCTTACCGGGAGAAGATCCGAGGCCTGAGAGTAGGTCTTTAAAAGGCTGCTCTTTTTTGATACAGGAAAAAAAACAAGAGCAAGAGCTGAAAGGACTCTGCTTTGGGTATAGGCTGCTATTATAAGTATGCAGTCGGGTGCCTTCATTCCATGCCAGATAGAAAGGGTCAGTATAAGGAGCAGTGAAAGATGGATCACTGCAAAGGCTCCCACATTTGGATCCTTAAGTATCCTCTCCTTTTCCTCTCTTGGTAAATGACTTGACAGGGCATCCACCGTATCCATAAAGCCATCCAGATGGATCCCCCCGCTTATCCAGATTGGTATAAAGGTCAGTATGGCGGCCTTTAAGAGGGGCATATCAAAGGCAAAATAATCTGTGAGATATAAAAATAATACGGATATAAGGCCTATGAGGCTGCCGATAAGGGGAAAGGCGCAAAGACTGTAGCGCAGGTTCTCTTCCTTAAAGTCAAGCCCTGGCATGGGTATTATGGAATAGGTTGAAAAGGCAGTTATTATAGCCCTTAAAAATATCATTACTTCTCCTTTTTACAGACAAAAAAAGGCCTTCCTGCAAAAATCTCTATGAAGCAGTCGGCTTTTTTGGCCAGTATCCTGTTTATAAGGCCTAAATTTTTAAGATAGTTAAGGGTGCTTTGATCATAGTTACTTCCGGAGGATAAAAGCTCTCCCGTTATCAGAATAAGCTGCTTTGAGCTCTTTTCAAGCTCAAGGATACCCTTTATGATCCTCTCGATTACAAGGGGGGCATCCCCGCTTTTTAAAGCCCCCTCTCCAAAAAGCTCATTAGCTAAAAGATTTGGAAGATCCTCCAAAAGGACCACAGAGTCTTTTTTTATAAGGGCTGATGCCTTTATTATGTCCACAGGGCATTCTATGGTTTCAAAGCCCTTGTTCTGCCTCATTTTTCTGTGCTTTTCTATCCGGCTTAAGTTATAGTCTTTATTTTCCATGGTGGCAAGATATATCTTTTTACTGCAGCCACAGGCTCCTGCCAGAGCTTCCCCGTATTCACTTTTTTTGCTGGATGCGGCTCCCGTTATAAATGTAAACATATCACTTCCAATATAAGTCAACCTCGCAAATTTCTTCGCAATTTGCTCGTTATAAATATATAAATATAAGGCCCTGATCCCTAATTTAAGTGAATATAGGGCTCTATCCCAAGCTCACTGAAATAATGACCGCTCTTATATAGCCTTAGAGCCGAATCCAGAAGGGGAATAAGCATTACCCCTCCTCCTCCTTCTCCAAGATGCATATTGGCATCAATGACAGGCTTGAGCTTTAATTCCTTAAAGATCTCCTCTATTCCGGCTACCCCCGACTTATGGCTTGCTATCATATAGTCCACTGACTTTTTTGCAAGGCTTTTTGCGCAAAGAGCCGCCGCCAGGGTGATGACTCCGTCTATTATCACAGGCAGCTTATAGTAGGCTGCCCCTAAAAAGCTACCGCATAAGGCCGCTATGTCAAAGCCTCCAAGCTTAGCCATAAGGTCTATGGGATCTGAGGGATCAGGGGAGTAAAGGCTTATGCCCTGCCTGATGGTTTTAAGCTTTCTTTTCATACCCTCTTTATCAAGACCTGCGCCGGGACCTGTAAAAAACTCAGGATCCTTTTTTAAAAGCACGGAGGTAAGAGCTGTCTGGGTGGTTGTGTTTCCTATGCCCATTTCCCCGGTCAAAAGGATGTCATAGCCCTCCTTCTTTAAGGCCTCTACCAGATCTATGCCTGTTATAAGGGCCTTTATGCATTCATCCCTTGTCATGGCAGGCTCCTTCAGGAAGTTTTTGCTGCCGGAGCCTATCCTTCTTTTAAGGATGGCCTTTTCTCCCTTAAGTATAGAGGATAGATCGCTGACCTCTCCCTCTGCCTCATGCTTCATTCCTACATCCACTGCAAGGATGTCTATTCTCTTTTCTCCTGCCAGGTGGTTTACCGTACTGTTTCCGGCTGCTATAGCCTTAGCTACCTTAAGGGTGACGCCTGAGTCAGACTGGCTTACTCCCTCCTCTATGACTCCGTTATCCGAACAGTAAACAAGAAGAAGGGCTTTTTCAAGGCTTATATCCAAATCTCCCTTTATTGAGGCTATCTTACTTATTATATCCTCAAGATCCCCCAGACTGTGGAGGGGCTTTGCAAGGGAGTCCCAGTGCTTCCTGCTTTCCATAAAGACTTCATTGTCAGGAGCTTTAATTCCTTTTATTACCTTTTCAAGCTTATAAAGATTTTCCATGCTCTATTCCATATTCCACTGCTCTTTTTACAAATCTCTCTGCCAGAGGATATTTCCCTCCAAGGTCCAGATGGGGATAGCCTGCATAAAGGGAGGGGGAGATATAAGCGTTTTTATAGCTCCTTTTTCCCACAGGCTTTGTGGCAAGAAGATCCTCTCCATTGTTTTCGCTGTCATAATAGTGAAATTCATGGGCAGCTATCTTTTCCCCTTTTTTAAAGAGCATATTGTCAGTACCGGAAGTATTTTCCAGATCAATGTATCCAAAGGAGACAAGTTTTCCTGTATAGGAAGCCTTTCCCCTGATAATTCCTACCATATCGTAGGTATTTTTATTGTTCAGGTCTAAGACCCTGTCATGAAGGTAGATAAAGCCACCGCACTCGGCTATGGTGGGAAGACCCTGTCTTATGGCTTCCCTTATATCCTCCATCATGCTCATATTAGAGCTTAGCTCCTTTAAGTGAAGCTCGGGATAGCCTCCTCCTATATAGAGTCCGCTTATATCCTTTGGCAGTCTTTCATGTGAAAGGGGGCTGAAATAAAGAAGCTCTGCCCCTGCTGCCTCTAAGGCCCTTAGGCTTGTCTCATAGTAAAAGCAAAAGGCTGAGTCACAGGCTATGGCGATCTTAGGTCTCTTTACAGCTTCCTTTGATCTTTTTATCTTAATGCTGCAGGATGACTTCTCTACTGCCTTTGAAAGCTCTAAGAGTCTTTCTGTGTTTACTGTTTCCTTAAGCTCTGACACTATAAGGTCTAACTTTTTATCAAGGTCTTTATTTTCTCCTGCAAGCTTTAAGCCAAGATGCCTGCTTAAAAGCCTTGCCTCCTTTATCTTTGGTATATAGCCTAAGAGTTCAAGACCGGTTCTTTCTTCTATGATGGGTTTCAGGTGGAGAAAAAGGGACCTGCTGCAGTCATTTAAGATCACAGCTTTTATATGTGAATCCTCTACAAAATCCGTCATTCCCTTTAAAAGGGCTGCAAGAGTTGTGCTTATGCCCTTTGGCTTAAGGATCAAAAGCACGGGGATATCAAGCCTGTCTGCGATATCATAGGCCGAGTTTTCAAGAGTTCCCCCTATTCCGTCATAATAGCCCATGGCCCCTTCAAAGATAAGAAGATCCTTTGTGGCCTCAAGGGCTATAAGCTCTCTTACCCTGTCCTCTCCCTGGAGAAAAAGGTCTGCATTTTTAGCCCCGATACTTGTATCCTTTGTAACAAACTTGTGAAACATGGGATCAATGTAGTCGGGGCCGCATTTTATTCCGGATACCCTATAGCCCTCCTCTGAAAAGAGCTTAAGGAGAGCTGCGCTTACAGTGGTTTTTCCGCTTGAGCTTTCCATGGCGGATATCATTATTCTTTTTTGGTATTTTGAACTTGTATCCATCAGCATCTAAAGGGTTGGCAAAAAGCCTCTCCTTATCCTTTTTCCGGAAGATAGTATGGGATGGTCTTTAGCTTATGAAGGTTGAGGTAGTGCATGCGGTCTATTTTTTCTTTAATAGCCTGATCCTCGCAGACTCCCGTAAGGATATAACGATCCAAAGTGTCGTAGGAAAAGCCTATCTTTTCTTCATCCGACATTCCGCTTAAGCCGTCAGAGGGGGTCTTATCCACCAGATAGGAGGGAATATCAAGAAGCCTTCCTATGGCTTTTACCTCGCTGACGGTAAGGCCTGCAAGGGCACTGAAATCTCCGGCAGCATCTCCGTATTTTGTTGAGTAGCCTATGTAGTCCTCGGATCTGTTGCAGGTATTGGCAACTCTTCCTCCCTCTTTAAAGGACTGGGCCACCCCGTAAAGGACAGACATCCTGAGCCTTGGGGGAAGATTTATCTCCAAATCCCTTGTTATCGTCATATTGCTTTTATCAAAGTTTTTCTCAAATTCCGAAAGCATGGCCTTATAGGGGCCTTCTATATTTATCACAAGGCTTTGAATACCAAGCTTTTCCACTATATTTTTTGAGTCGGCTATATCCGCCTGGACTCCGTTTGGCATCAATACTCCGACAACCCTGTCCTTTCCAAGGGCCTCTTTACAAAGAGCCGCGGTTATGGAGGAGTCCTTTCCGCCGGAAATACCTATGACTGCCTTAGCGTTTTTGCCGTTCTCCTCAAACCAGCCTGCTATCCACTCTATTACCCTGTCTTTTTCTTTTGCAGCATCAAAGCCTGTAGTCTTTAAAATATCCATATTTCCACCCCTATCCCTGAATCACTGGAAATAAACCACTTCTTCCTTTGCAGGATCAGCCCTGTCAACCCTGCTTGCGGTAAGGACAGGGGTTTCCTGGCCGTATTGGCGGTTCATAACCTTGCCTATGGTTGCTGTTACATATACATACTGCTTTTCCTTGAGCTTCCTTGAATCCTTCCACTTGCAGGGAAGGCCTACAAACTGGATATCCTCGGCGCAGCAGGTCATGGCATATCTGCCGGGTACAAAAACGTCCATTTTGGGAGTCTTTGGCTTATGGACCATGGCCTTAAATTTAACGGTTTTACCAAGATAGGCATCCAGATTGTCAAAGGTATCAAGATACCAGATACCAAAATCATCATCCTCTATGACTATCTCACTTGCATTTATGTCGTAGGGAAGCTCTTCCTTAACATTGTTGTTTATTGTGCCGTCCTTCATTTCAAATATAACCTGGGAAGCACGGTTTATGGCCCTTACCGTTCTCTTGAACATGGGAAGATCCATGGAGTCTTCACATCTGTTAAAGAGAACCAGGTCGGCATAGGTAAACTGCCTTGTCATCATCTGCTTCATATTTGCAAGATAGGCCTCATAGGTGGAAGCATCTACAGTGGCTATCCCTTCAGCCAGCATCCAGTGCTCGGGACAGACATCAAGAGCCATAGCGGGATCCCAGGTTCCGTTAAATTCAATGACAACCCTGTCGGGATCCACCTCCTCGTCAAACTCCATCATTTTATCGTAGTTGAAGTCGTCTTCGTCCTCTATATATTTAACAGTAAAGAGGTTTTCCTTCATTTCCTCCTCTGTAAGCTCCTCAAGGCCCTCTTCGCAGATTATGCAGAGGGTCTTAAGGCCATCCTTAAACTGATCGTCCTTTAAGGTTTCCTTTATAAAGCTTGTTTTTCCGCTTTCCAAAAATCCCGTAAAGAAATATACAGGCAGATCTTCCTTCCTTTTTCTCATTTTAGATTCCTCTTATATTATCTTCAGCTGTAATTCTTATATTTTTAAAGAGTGAAGAGTTCAGATACCAAAGAGCTCTGATACCTTATCCTCCTTAAGCTCTGAGCCTATGACACAAAGTCTTCCGGTATAGTCGGCAGACCCTTCCCTTATCTCATATTCTCCGGGAGTAAGATCGAACTGGTACCAGGTCTTTCCATCGGTTGAGGGAACCATTCCCTTTGCCCTCAGGATAATACCGTATTCCCTGCTGTCTTCATCTGCAAGGAGCTTTAATATCTCTTCTATCTTTTCCTTATCAAATTTATGGTGGGTCTCTACGCCCCAGCTCTGGAATACCTCATCGGCATGGTGGTGATGGTGGCCGTGGCCGTGATGGTGATGGCCGTGCTCTTCTTCGTCATGATCGTGATGGTGGTGGTCGTGATCTTCGTGGTCATGATCCTCATCATGGTCGTGATGATGGCAGTGACAATGATCCCCTTCCTCCTCATCATGGTCATGGTGGTGATGCTCCTCAGGGAGATTCTTCATTTCCTCTAAAAGAGAATCCACTAAGGTGTGACCCTTTTCCATTGCGGATATTATCTGATCTCCCTTTATATCATCCCAGGGAGTTGTGATTATAACAGCATCCTTGTTATGCTCACGGAGCATGGCCATTAAGGCGTCAAGCTTATCCTCCTTCATATTCTGGGTACGGCTTATTATGATGGTTCCGGCGCTTTCCACCTGGTTATTGAAGAATTCACCGAAGTTCTTCATGTACATCTTTGCCTTTGTGCCGTCCACAACTGCCACCAGGGAGTTTATTGTTACCGCATCTTCCTTTTCATTTACCCTTTCAACAGCCTTTGCCACGTCGGAAAGCTTTCCTACTCCGGAGGGCTCTATGATTATCCTGTCAGGGGAATACTCCTCTATGACCTTTGTAAGGGCCTCCTTAAAGTCTCCCACCAGGGAACAGCAGATACAGCCTGAATTCATTTCAGTTATATTTATGCCGGCATCCTTTAAAAATCCACCGTCTATACCTATTTCGCCGAATTCGTTTTCAATAAGGACCAGCTGCTGATCCTTAAAGGATTCTCCTATAAGCTTCTTTATTAGTGTGGTTTTTCCGGCTCCCAAAAATCCGGAAATTATATCTATTTTTGTCATGTATAAAACCTC
Organism: Lachnospiraceae bacterium; assembly: GCA_024680675.1. Taxonomy (GTDB): domain Bacteria; phylum Bacillota; class Clostridia; order Lachnospirales; family Lachnospiraceae; genus UBA2868. Next base: position 19,675 of record JAILBX010000253.1, read on the forward strand.
CTTTGATTAAAAATCGTCGTTTCTTATTTTAATGTTGTTTACTTTATTTGTAAATATCACTTTTTTATTCCGGGACTTTAGGGAATCTTTAGCTATTCTTATTTATGATCAAACTTTTTGTAGCACTTTGGGGTTGATTATAGTATCATGTTTAAATATTATCCCGGCTTTTTCAAAGGTAGGGCCGGGGAGGATTTTCAGAGGAAAGAGGTTTTTTATGAATATAATAGAACAGACATATAAATTAAAGGAGGCTGCTCCGAGGCTTGCGGCTTCTTCAGAGGAAGTGAGAAACAAGGCTCTGTTAACTGTTAAGGAAAGGCTTTTAGAGCACAGGGATGAAATATTTGCCGCAAACAGGGCGGATCTTGACAGGGCAGAGAGTGAGGGGATCTCCCAGGCTGTGGTCAAAAGACTTAAGTTTGATGAAGGAAAGCTTAAGGCTGTGGTCGAGGGACTTGATATGCTTGTTAAGCTGCCGGATCCCATAGGTAAGGTGCTTTTGTCAAGGGAGCTTGATGAGGGACTGCTGCTTAAGAGGGTATCCTGCCCTATAGGAGTTATAGGTATCATTTTTGAGGCAAGACCCGATGCCCTGGTTCAGATCTCCTCTCTTTGTATAAAGAGCGGAAACTGTGCCATACTTAAGGGGGGGAAGGAAACAAGGGAGACAAACCGTATCCTCTTTAAGCTTATTTATGACAGTGTTCTTGAAAGCGGCCTGCCTGAGGACTGTCTTGCCCAGGCTGAGCTTCACAGTGAGATAGATGAGCTTCTTACCTGCTATAAGAATGTGGATCTTCTCATTCCCAGAGGCTCCAATGCCTTTGTCAGACATATCATGGAGAATACAAAAATCCCGGTTATGGGGCATTCCGACGGGGTATGTCATATTTATCTTGATAAGGATGGGGATATTAAAAAGGCCATTCCCATAATAATAGATGCCAAGACCCAGTATACCGCTGCCTGCAATGCCACGGAAAGCCTTTTGATAGACAGAAGCAGGGCAGATGAATTCCTCCCGCTTTTGTGTGAGGCTTTTAAGGAGAATAATATCAAGCTCAGGGGCAATAAGGAGGTCATGGATAAGATTTCAGGCTATTCCTCTGTTGATGAAATGAAGGAAGAGGAATATAATACTGAATATCTTGAGCTTACCATATCCCTTAAGCTTGTGGATGGAGTTAAGGAGGCCGTTTCCCATATAAACCGCTTTGGCTCCCACCATACGGACTCAATAATAACCGAGAATAGTGAGACTGCGGAATACTTTATGAATATGGTGGATTCTGCGGGAGTTTATCATAACTGCTCCACCAGATTTTCCGACGGCTTCAGATACGGCTTTGGAGCCGAGGTGGGAATAAGCACCGGCAAGCTTCATGCCAGAGGACCTGTGGGTCTTGAGGGTCTTATGACCTACAAGTACAAGCTTTACGGAAGAGGCCAGATCGTTAAGGACTATTCCGATGGAAGAAAGGAATTCCATTTCAGGGATCTTTAAAGAGATAATCTAATATTTATTAAAGGAGATAAATTAAAATGCCAGTTACCGAGCTATTGGAAAGAAATGCCAGACTATACGGTGATGAAGTTGCTCTTATAGAACTGAATCCGGAACAAAATGATACCAGAAGGACAACCTGGAAGGAATATGACCTTATCGAGTCCAATCGTTTTGAACCCTACAGAAGGGTCATCACCTGGGAGGTCTTTAATGAAAAAGCCAACAGATTCGCCAACCTTCTTTTGGGAAGAGGGGTTAAGAAGGGGGATAAGGTTGCCATACTTATGTATAACTGCCTTGAGTGGCTTCCCATTTATTTTGGAGTATTAAAGACGGGAGCCATTGCTGTTCCCTTTAATTTCAGATATGACGCGGATGAGATACTTTACTGTGCGGAGCTGGCTGAGGTTCAGGTCATAGTTTTCGGATCCGAGTTTATCGGAAGAATAGAGCAGTATGCAGACAGGCTTTCAAGAGGAAGACTCCTTATATACACAGATGACAATTGTCCGAATTTTGCGGAGAGCTACAGGGAGATGGTTCAGAACTGCTCAAGCTCCTCACCTGATATAGAGATAACTGATGATGACTTTGGAGCCATCTATTTTTCATCAGGAACAACCGGCTTTCCAAAGGCCATCCTTCATAAGCATCAGAGTCTTTCCCAGGCTGCGGAAATGGAGATGAGGCACCATGAGATCACAAGGGATGACACCTTCCTCTGCATACCTCCCCTTTACCATACGGGAGCAAAGTTCCACTGGATGGGAAGCCTTTGCGCAGGAAGTAAGGCAGTTCTTCTTAAGGGAGCCAAGCCAAAGACTATCCTTTCTGCCATATCCAATGAAAGATGTACAATTGTATGGCTTCTTGTTCCCTGGGCACAGGATATACTTGAGGCCTTTGATACAGGAAAGCTTAATAAGGATGACTTCCATCTGAGTCAGTGGAGGCTTATGCATATAGGCGCCCAGCCTGTTCCTCCTTCACTTATAAAGCGCTGGTTAGAGTACTTCCCTGACCATAAATATGATACAAACTACGGTCTTTCCGAATCCACGGGCCCAGGCTGCGTACACCTTGGTATGGAAAATGTAAGAAAGGTGGGTGCCATCGGCGTTCCCGGCTACAGATGGCAGTGTAAGATCGTGGATGAAAATGATAATGAGGTCAAGCAGGGTGAGGTTGGAGAGCTTTGTGTCAAGGGTCCCGGAGTTATGACCTGTTATTACAATAATGAGGAGGCCACAAGGGAGGTCTTAAAGGACGGATGGTTATATACCGGTGATGTGGCCAAGCAGGATGAGGAAGGCTTCTATTATCTTGTGGACCGTAAGAAGGATGTTATAGTTAGCGGCGGAGAGAACATCTATCCGGTTCAGATAGAGGACTTCATAAGAAAGAATAATAAAATTAAGGATGTGGCTGTTATTGGTCTTCCGGATCCAAGACTGGGAGAAAAAACAGCTGCCATAATCGAACTGGTTGAGGGTGCAAGCTGCACCAAAGAAGAGCTTGATGAGTTTTGTATGGCTCTGCCAAGGTATAAGAGGCCAAAGGAGATCATTTTCGAGGAGATCCCGAGAAATGCCACCGGCAAGATAGAGAAGAACAAACTCAGAGCTATGCATGGAGCTGATAATCTTGTTGAAAAGGAAACATCAAACGCATAATAATAAATATAAGACCCGGCTGTCACTGCTTTTTTACTTCCTTAAGGGATCAAAAAGGTATTTTCTGCTGAGTCTTATTTTTGCCGGCTGTGTATCTGTTCTGGATCTTATCTTTCCAAAGATAATTGCCTTTACTGTTGACAGAATAATCACAGATACAGACAGCAGCGCTTCATACACCGGGGGCTTTTTCAACTACATAGTTGAAAGGGCCGGGGGATATGAATACATAAGAGCCAATATGTACCTGGTGGCTCTTTTTGTATTGCTTATGGCTTTTTTGGCAGTAACCTTCAGATACCTTTTCCAGTTCTTTAACTCCTTAGGGGCCGAAAGCCTTATTAAAAGGATAAGGGATCTGCTTTATGATCATATTCTAAAGCTTCCCATGTCATGGCATAGCTCAAACCACACCGGTGATATAATCCAAAGAGCCACCTCTGATGTGGAAACAGTAAAGAACTTTCTGTCCGATCAGCTGACCAACTTTATCAGAGTAATCGTCCTTATCGTCTTATCCATTGCTTTTATGGCAAGTATAAATCTGCCCCTTACCCTGGTGGCAGTTATTCTTATGCCTGTGATCATCCTTTACAGCCTTATCTTTCATGGCAAGATAGCAAGCTCTTTTTTAAAGGTGGATGAGATGGAAGGAAGGGTTTCCTCCATTGTCCAGGAAAATCTTACGGGAGTAAGGGTGGTAAGAGCCTTTGGCAGGGAAAGCTATGAGCAGGATAGATTTGTAAGCATGAATGAAAGGTATGTCAATACCTGGATCCACCTTATGAGGCTTTTATCAAAATTCTGGGCTACCGGTGATCTTATAAGCGGTCTTCAGATACTCTTTATACTTGTTGCGGGAAGCATACTTTGCGTTAATGGCAATATAAGCGCAGGAAACCTTATTGCCTTTATAAGCTACAATTCCCTGCTCACCTGGCCCATAAGGATGCTTGCAAGGGTTGTGGCGGATATGGGTAAGGCAGGAGTTTCAATCGACAGGATCCAATATATATTAAACTCAGAGCCGGAGGATTTTGAGGATCCTTTAAAAGAGCAGGACTCCTTTAAGGAGCTTTCTGATCCCAAGGCTATTAGAGAGCTCTTTAAAAAGGATATAGAGTTTAAAAATGTCTCCTTTTCCTATAAGGAGGGAGCTATGGCTCTTTCTGATATTTCCTTCAGACTTAAGGGGGGTCAGACCCTTGGGATACTTGGCAGCACCGGATCCGGAAAATCCACTCTTATAAACCTCCTTGACAGAATGTATGATCCTGATAAGGGGAGCATTCTTATAGGGGGGACAGACATAAGGTCTCTTGACAGAAGAGGTCTCAGGGAAAATATAGGCCTGGTCCTTCAGGAGCCCTTCCTCTTTTCAGGCACCATAAGGGAGAATCTTATCATAGCCTGCAGGGAGCCCTCTGAGGAAAAGGTTAAAAAGGCCGTAAAAACAGCAGCTTTAGAGGAAACCATAAGGGACTTTACAAGGGGCTATGAGACCTATGTGGGCGAAAGGGGCATCACTCTTTCCGGAGGTCAGAAGCAAAGGCTTGCCATAGCAAGAATGCTGCTGACAGAGTGCCCTGTGATGATATTTGACGATTCTTTGTCTGCAGTTGATTCGGAAACCGATCTTAGAATAAGGAATGCCTTAAAGGAAAGTGACCTTAAGGCTACAAGGATAATAATATCCCACAGGATATCCACCATTATGAATTCAGATCTTATTCTTGTTCTTGACAAGGGAAGGCTCATTGAGTCGGGAAGCCATGAGGAGCTGCTTTCCCTGAAGGGCAAATACAAAAGGTTCTATGACCTTCAGAATTTCGGTTTGGAGTGAGGAAGGGAGATTTTATGAACGAAAGGAAAAGTCATGGCTTCTTTGGCATAGCTTTTTTACTGCCTTATATAAAGCCCTACAGAAAAAAGATTTTAATAATGGTCTCCTTAGGTATAGTAAGCAGTCTCATCGATTCACTGTATCCTCTCTTTAACAGATATATACTGGATCATAATATTGCCTTAAAAACCCTGGATACTCTGCCTTTTTTGATCATAATCTATATAGCCCTTTTAAGCTTTCAGGTCTGGGATAATTATTATACTACCTATATATGCTCAAGGCTTGAGCTCTGGATGGACAGGGATCTTAGAAACAAGAGCTTCTGCCATCTGCAGACCCTTTCCTTTACCTATTTTAACAAGCACAGTGTGGGCTACATCCATGCCAGGATAATGAGTGATACGGGAAAGATCGGGGAGTTAGTGTCCTGGAGATTTATGGATATAATATGGAATCTTTCCTATATAGTATGTATCGTTATTGTTATGCTTTTTGTAAATGTAAAGCTTGCTCTTGTGATCATAGTCCTTATTCCCGTATCTGTGATCATTATCTTACTTTTTCAGAAAAAGCTTCTCCCCTTAAATAAGGCTGTGAGAGAGATAAATTCAAAGATCAGCGGCCATTTAAATGAGGGCATCACCGGGATCCATACCATAAAATCCCTTGTGGCAGAGGATAGGATGAACTGTGATTTTAAGGCTGAGACCCTTAATATGAAAAGAGCATCCGTAAAGACTGCCCATCACTCCGCTCTCTTTACTGCCACCATGACCTTTATGTCCTACGCTGCCTTGTCACTTATATTATGGCAGGGAGGGCAGCTTACCCTTGATAATATTATACTTATAGGAACTCTTTCCGTATTTATGAGCTATGCCCTGGATATTTTGGAGCCTATTCAGAACCTGATAAAGAGCGTATCGATCCTTATTTCCATACAGGCAAATATTGAAAGATTAAGGGAGCTTTTAAATACGGAATCAGACGTTAAGGACAGTAAAGAGGTCAGGGAAAGGTATGGAGACGCTTTTTTGCCCAGAAAAGAAAACTGGGAGGAGCTTAAGGGTGATATCGAATTTAAGGATGTCTCCTTTATATATCCGGACGGAGATGAGTATGTTCTTAAGGATTTCAATCTTAAGGTTCCCTTTGGAACCAATGTGGCCATAGTTGGGGAGACGGGAGCAGGAAAATCCACCCTGGTAAACCTGGTCTGCAGGTTCTATGAGCCTACAAAGGGGCAGCTGCTCATTGACGGAAGGGATGCAAGGGAAAGATCCCAGGGCTGGCTTCATGCCAATCTTGGCTATGTATTGCAGACCCCTCATCTTTTTACGGGAACGGTAAGAGAAAATCTTATTTACGGAAAGCCGGATGCAAGTGATGAGGAGATATTTACTGCCTTAAAGGCGGTTTCTGCAGATGAGCTTGTAAAGGGCTTAAGGGATGGACTTGATACAGATGTGGGGGAGGGAGGAAATGTCTTTTCTACAGGAGAAAGACAGCTTATTTCCTTTGCCAGAGCCATCCTTTGTGATCCAAGGATACTTATCCTTGACGAAGCAACCTCTTCGGTTGACTCGGTTACGGAGGAAAGGATCCAAAGGGCCATTAAAACTCTTATAAAAAACAGGACCTCCTTTGTCATAGCCCACAGGCTGTCTACCATTACCGATGCAGATGTGATCTTAGCCGTAAGGGACGGGAGGATAGTAGAGCAGGGAAATCACAGGGAGCTTATGGCAAAAAGAGGCTATTATTTTGACCTATATACAAGTCAGTGCGTAAAATACCGGGATGAGTAGCCTATGACGGCTCCCACAAGTCCTCCAAGGATATGGGCTGTATTTGCTATATCATCCCTGATTATAAGACCCTCATAAAGCTGCTGGCCAAGGTAGATGATGGCAACAAGTATGAAGGTTAAGGGGATCTCACCTTCCTTAAAGCCTGTGAAGGATGAAAGCATGACAAAGGCAAAGATAACTCCGCTGGCGCCGCAAAGTCCTGTGCCGGGAAAGAAGATAAAGTTTATAAGCCCCGTTACAAGGGCGGTTATAAGGATTATCTCAATTATCATCTTTGATCCGTATTTTTCCTCCAGCATAGGTCCAAGAAGGAGAAGATATGAGGCATTTCCTATAAAGTGACCCCAGTCCGCATGCCCCAAAACATGGGAAAAAAACCTTAAATAGGTAAAGGGGTCCGTGAGGGAGGCCCTGTAGGTCATAAATAAAAAGGCTGTGCTTTTACTGTCCGTCAGGGCTCCTATTGCAAGTACTATGAGACATATAAAAACAAAGGTCAGTATGACCGGCGAATTATAGCTTATCCTTAATTTTTTCATAATATCCTGTCCTTCCAAAAGGATCATCTTTTCTTTATTTTCTTTTCTTAAGGGACTTAAGCTGATCCCTTAAGGTTCTTACCTTTAAAAGCTCCAAAGGGCTTACTATCACTTTTTCTTTACTGTTTTCCTTATATTTATACCTTATCCTATAGTATATGGCAAAGGCTTCTTCTGCTTCCTTAATATGGCTTTTTGGTACGAGGGGGAGATAATCGCTAATAAGTCCCCTGTCATTAAAGGCTTTATCATTTCTCTTTAGAAGGATCCTTTTTATATCCTCTATATCCAATATGACCTTTGCTGCCATATCCGCTCTATTGTATCTTATAAGCTTTAGAGCCCCTGATCCCAATAAGGTCAAAAGGAAAACCATTAGAAGAGTCAAAAGCAGGATAAGGCTTATCTTTATGAAGGTCCTTATTTTTTCTCTGTCTATGGCAGCATAGCTGCTTTCATAAAAGTTTACCTCAGGAGTCGGGTATAGAATATCCTTATATTTTTCCCTATAGCCTTCCTCTCCTTCTCCCTGAGCTTCCCCTTTATTTTTTGGGGGATGACGGTGCCAGGTTCTTTCTACTGAGGTTGAATAGATGGAGCTTGGTTCAAAGCCCACCCAGCCAAAGCCTGATATATATGCCTCGGGCCAGGCATGGGCAGAGCTTCCCTTTAGCTCATAGCTGTCCTGCTTTTCATAGGGAAATACATATCTGTAGCCAATGTTTAGTCTGGCGGGAATGCCGTTAAGCCTTAAAAGCATTACCATGGCCACGGCATGGTGGACACAGTAGCCGGCGCCGGTATCAAATAGGAAATCCTCAGTCATTTTACTCATTCCCTCAGGGTCAGCACTGCTGCCTCCTATGAGGCTCTTTGTATCTGTCCTGTAGGGATACTGGCGAAGGTAGGCTTCTATTGCCAGGGATCTTTCATATTCACTGTCAAGTCCTTTAGTTATTTCAAGGGCAAGGTCTTTTAGTCTCTCTCCTGAGCCTTCTGTAAGAAGATATTCTTCCATAGCCCTGTCTTTTTCCTGCCAGAGCTTATAGTCCTCTTCATTTATCCAGTCTCTTAAGCTTATACCGTAAACCTCAAAGGCATAGGAGGACATATTCTCATAGCTTAAGCCGGTCTTCTTTATATCATAGACAGGCTTCTTTATTATTTCAGCCAGGTAGGGGCTTCCGTAATCAAGCTCTAAAAATCTGGTGTTAAGCTCATAGCCTCTTTTATGCTCCTTTTTTGAGAAGGGAGCCTGATCCCCGGAAGGGCTTTTTAAATAGATAAGGTTTTCAGGGAGGATCTCATCTCTTGTTTTAAGATATTCATAGGAAATATCAAGTCTTGAGCTGCGGGCAAAGAGGGTTGCGTCGTTTCTTTTTACTCCGTGAGCATAGAGGGATAGCAGCATATCAAGAAGGGGTTCCTTTTCAAGCTCCTTTACTCCCTTTAAGTAGATGGCTCTTTTTACCCTGTAGCTTTTCCCGCTTTCCTCATCTGTATAGAAAAAGCTTGTCCTGTCCATGGTTTTAAGCTTTAGCTCAGTCCGTTCCGACATGGTCAGGCTGCCCCCGGTATTTTCTAAAGAGCTGTAGCCGCTGTGATAGCCTGGGAGCTTAAAGAGCTCTGAAAATTGATAGGATATGGATCTTGCAAGATCCTCTGAGCTTTCTATAAGCTTTTCACCCTTTTCAATAAGGGGCTTCCAGTTGATGGGCTCTTCCTTAAGGGGAGTAAAGAGGAGGATGAGCATAAGGATAAGAAAATAGACAAAGGGAACCCTTAGACGGATAAGTGAGAGAGTCAGGGCAAAAAGAGCGGCAAAGATCAGCTTTTCCCAAATACTGTCTGAAAATATGAGCTTTTTATATATAAAGGCATATATCATAACTATATCCCCTATAAGACATATAGCTATTTCAAGATATCTTTTTTTAAGGGTCAGCTTTACCAAAAACCATAAACAATAGAGGATAAGGGCAAGGAGTCCGTAGGATATTATAAAGCCTTCCTCTCCATCTTTAAGGAGAGGGAAGCTCTTTCTTAGTAAAAAGGCTAAAATAAGGATGGGAAGAGCAAGAAATAATTCTCCCTTTACTTTAAGAGCAGTATATCTGTCCAATATGGCAGAATAAAGATAGTAAAGAAGAAGATAAAGAGAAAGTAAGGCAAGGGCAGCTGACATACAGGCCTTTACTGTTTCCTTTAATATAAGGCCTCCGCTTAGAGAAAAAAGCTCCAGAGCAATAGCAAGTATTATAAGGACAGTAAGAGCAGCTCTTGCTTCAAGAGGAAATGACACAAAAATCCTCTTCTTCAGAGGGAGCTTCTGTGATGATAAGGCTTGTTTCGTATCCATTTATGGCCTCTCTCCTTTCCCCGGCAAGTGAAAGCAGCTTATCCTCCTCTTCCTTTGAAGAGTAGCTTATGGCTCCTGACAGAATATTATAAAAATCCATAAATTCCTCATAGGAGCTTATGGTAGTCCTTGTTATATGGTCTGAAGGGTATATTACATCAACAGGCATTCCAAGCCTTACAAAATGCCAGACTGAGGATATGGCAAATTCAAGAAAGCGGTCTCTTCTTATAAGAAATTCCCTGTCGAAGCTGCTTTCCGGCAGATTTACTGCCAGAAGGATAAGGGTGATCATGCTGATATCCAGCTTATCGGGCATTCTGACCATAAGATCCTCAAGTCTTGCGGATACCTTCCAGTTTACCCTTGAAAGAGGGTCGCCCGGAATATACTTTCTCATTTCATTTCCCGGGATCTCCTCCCTTCGAAGACTGCTCTTTATGCCTATGCTGTTTACTGTATTTTCTATGTCCAAAAATGGATCTGCGATCTGACTTATCCTTGGACTTACTACAGCTCTGAAGGTATAGGCTATGTTTACTGTTACAGTAAATATGCCAAGGATATCTCTATAGCCTATGCTCTTAAGTCCTATATCATAGGTCCCGCCATAGAGACAAAAGGCCTTACTTTCTATGGTCTTTCTTTCGAAGGCTTCAAGGGAGAGACTGCAGCCCTCCTTTATTTCCTCTATCTCACAGCGGTCAAGATGAAAGTTCAGCTCTATGTTATGGATTGGGAGCTTTCCCGTGTTTTCAAGGGTCAAAAGGTAGTTGTGCTTTTCTCCCTTTATCAGCCGGTGACTGTCAAGCTCCTGATAGATGGAAAGGGCTCTATAGCTTAAAATAACATATATTATTGAAATTATCAGGATAAATATCAGGCCATAGAGGATCAAAAAGGGCAGGCTGCCTCCGTAAAAGCTGGCAAAGACCAGGCCTGCTATAAGGGAGAGTATGTATATTATGCTTCCTGCTTTATTGAAGCTTATCTTCATTTACCAAACCTCTTTTTATTACCGGACCTTGATATTTAGGGTTATGCTCTTTAGGAGTTTATTGGGGGAGAGCCTGTTCATTCTGGCCTGGGGACTCAGTATCAGTCTGTGAGGAAGGGTGAGAAGGGCCGAGTCTAAAATATCCTCCGGGATACAGTAGTCTCTTCCCTTGTAAAGGGCCTTGGCCTGAGCGCATCTTAAGAGAGACAAAAGGGCTCTGGGGGAGGCGCCCCAGGCTATCTCCGGCTTATTTCTGGTGGCTTCCGTTATGTTTATGGCATAATTTATCAGCTCTTCGTTTACTGTTACCGACTTTACCTCTTTACAGATATCAAGGATATCCTCTGCCTTTAGGATGGGCTCTGTTTTTTTAAGAAGATTCCCTTTTAAGAAGCTTTCCGCCATATCGAAGGAGGCCTCCTTTTGGGGGTAGCCTATGGTCAGCTTCATCATGAAGCGGTCAAGCTGGGCCTCCGGCAGGGGGTAGGTGCCTGTGGATTCCGCAGGATTTTGAGTTCCTATGACCATAAAAGGAGCAGGGAGCTTTTGATCCCTGCCATCTATGGTGACCTTTTTTTCCTCCATAGCCTCAAGAAGGGCGGACTGAGTCTTGGGAGTTGTTCTGTTTAGCTCGTCAGCCAGGACTATGTTATTTATTACGGGACCGGGAAGGAGCTCAAATTCCCCGGTTTTTTTATTGTATATGGAGACTCCGCTGATGTCGGAGGGCATGGTGTCGGGAGTGCACTGGATGCGGGAGAAGCTAAGGCTCAGGGAGTCTGCCAGGGCCTTGGCCAGGGTTGTCTTTCCTACTCCGGGGACATCCTCTATGAGGACGTGGCCTTCACTTATCAGGGCTATGATGATATCATCCACAAGTTCACTCTTGCCGACTATCCTCTCTTCTATGTTTGATTTTAAAAGCTTTAATTTTTCAAGGGTATTTTTCGGATCCATTTTTCTCTCCCTAGTATAACGATCGCAAAATAACTGGACTAATGCGAAGTATGCTTGCCCGAGAGTGCGTATCTGAAAACGCAGGCGTAGCGGGCTACGCTGAGGATTTCAGATGCGTGCTATCGGGATAAGCAGGCAAGCATTTGGTC